>NZ_BOVK01000004.1 GCF_018403685.1 Xylanibacillus composti | reverse complement strand
CGCCCATGCTGGGCGTACCACGAAAGAAAACGCCTTCAAGAAAACGTTTTCTACATTATATAACAAAACTAACATCGGCGACAAGGGGAACGGTGTCGGATTTCTTATGATTATTTTTCTACAAAATAAGAGGCCCGTGCACCTTGCACCAGCCTCTCAATATGGGTTAAAAGTTCGGTATCGGGATGCTACAATGCTCTAAACTCTTACTTCACAAATCCCAGCAGCATCTCGCGAATCAGCTTGGAAGCTACGATCTGGGTCTGTTCGGAATGGTCGTACACCGGCGCAACTTCCACCAGGTCGGCTCCGACCACCTGCACATCGGATTTGGCAATAGCGTGAACAGCCGCCAGCAGCTCCTTCGAAGTGATGCCGCCCGCTTCCGCCGTGCCGGTTCCCGGTGCAGCCGAAGGGTCCAGCACGTCAATATCAATCGTGACGTAAACCGGGCGTCCGGCCAGGCTCGGCAGCTCCCGCTGGAGCGGCTCCAATACGTCGAAGGGATGGAAGTGCAAATGATTGCGTCCGTACTCGAATTCTTCCTTCATGCCGGAGCGAATGCCGAACTGGTAGACGTTGCCGCCCCCAATCAGCTCGGCAGCCTTGCGAATCGGCGTGGAGTGGGACAGCGGCTCGCCTTCATACTGCTCGCGCAGATCGGCATGGGCGTCGATATGTATTAACGCCAGATCGGGATAACGCGCATAGACTTGCTGGATCACCGGCCATGATACCAGATGCTCGCCGCCCATGCCGAGCGGGAACTTCCCATCTGCGAGCAGCCCCTTCACATAGTCGGCGATGATCTCAAGACTGCGCGCCGCATTGCCGAAGGGAAGCAGCAGATCGCCGGCGTCGAAGTAGCGAATCTCGTCCAAAGACCTGTCCAGATAAGGGCTGTACTCCTCCAGTCCGATGGAAACCTCGCGGATGCGCGCAGGGCCGAAGCGCGAACCGGGGCGGAAACTTACGGTATAGTCCATGGGCATCCCGTATAGAACGGCCTGCGCCTCCTGATAATTCTCGGAGCTGGCAATAAACACGTTGCCCGAGTAGGCTTGATCTAATTTCATTCGTTGCCTCTTCCTTTCTCTAGTTCAACTGCAGTTCCCGGCTTCAGTCTTGTAAAAGCTCCTCGACCAGCTTCGGCAGCGCAAAGGCCGCTTTATGCAAACGGGGAGAATAATATTTCGTGTTCAATTCCGCAATAGCGGACTCGTCCACGGCCAGCGGATCGTATTTTTTGCTCCCCATAGTGAACGTCCACAGTCCGCTCGGATACGTCGGGATATTGGCCCCGTATACTCGGGTAATCGGGAAGATTTCCTTCACATCGCGGTGCACACTGCGGATAAGGTCGGCCTTGAACCAGGGGTTGTCCGTCTGCGCCACGAAGATCCCGTCCTCCTTCAACGCCTCGCTGATCCCTTGGTAGAAGCCTTTCGTGAAGAGCTCCACTGCCGGTCCTACTGGCTCTGTCGAATCTACCATAATGACATCGTAAGCCTGCTTATGCTCATGAATGTGCATATAACCGTCCCCGACAATGACCTCAACTCTAGTGTTGTCCAGCTCGCCCGCGATTTCAGGCAAGAATTTCTTCGAATACTCAATGACCTTGCCGTCAATATCCACGAGCACCGCTTTTTTCACCTTCGGGTGCTTCATAACCTCGCGAATGACTCCACCATCACCGCCGCCCACTACGAGCACATGCTCCGGATTCGGATGCGTGAACAACGCCGGATGAGCCACCATCTCATGGTAGACGAACTCATCCCGGACCGTTGTCATGACCATGCCATCCAGAAGAAGCATCCGGCCGAATTCCACCGTATCCACAATGGCCAGGTGCTGAAAATCCGTCTGCTCGACTACTAACGTTTCTTTAATGTTGAATGTGATGCCGTAGTGCTCTGTTTGTTTTTCGGTAAACCATAATTCCATGCCGTTCAACCTCTTTCTTCTATATATCGATTATCGGTCTGCTTCCAAATTCGCTCTGGCTGCTGACGGGACTTTTTCCGTAGTGTGCCTCATTGGTATGGAAAACATCCCCTTGATTATAGATGATCTTTGCAAAAATGCAAGATATCCGGACGCCCTGCTTTCAAAAATATTTTGTAAAGGAAAAATCGAGTTGAAGTGAATAGGCTTCTCTATGATTTACCCATACTGCATAATAGATAACCTTTCCTTCCAAGGGGATCAAACTGCAAGGTCAACGGCTCGTCTGGAGCAGCTCTGCATCGTGTGGGCATGGACAAACATCGAAAAGCTGCAGGGCCGATTTGCGCTGCCATATTGACGTACACAGATTGGCTTGTAATGGAAAAAGGGGTTGGTGATATGGAGGAACGAAGCAGAAGTCAGCTACATCATTCTCCTCCTCGCTCGGGATGGCGCTGGATACGGAAGCTGATCAGCCTGACGATGTCAGTCTGCTTGCTGTGTGTGGCCACATTGGCGGGATCGCTTTTGTATTTGCGCGGGCAATCACTGCCTGTCTCCTATACGCCGCAGACGACCACTATCTACGATGCGAACGGGGAAGTGATTGACTCGCTGTTCAATGGGCAGAACCGCGATGTCGTGCCACTCGATCAGATCTCCCCGCATCTGATTAAAGCGACGCTGGCAATCGAGGATCATCGCTTCTTCGACCATTACGGCATTGACTTTCGCGGACTCGCTCGTGCCGTCGTTACGAATGTGCAGCAGATGAACAAGAGCCAAGGCGCCAGTACCATCACCCAACAGCTGGCTCGAAATCTGTATTTGACCCACGAGAAGACCTGGAACCGCAAACTAAAGGAAGCTGCCTATGCCGTGCAATTGGAAATGCAATATTCAAAGGAAGAAATCCTGGAGAAATATCTGAATCAAATTTATTATGGCCATGCGGCGTATGGTATTGAGGCGGCGGCCCGCATGTACTTCGCCAAGCCGGCATCCGAGCTGACGCTGGCCGAAAGCGCGCTGCTCGCCGGTGTGCCGAAGGGACCTTACTATTATTCCCCGTATATGAATGAAGCGAATGCCATTTCCCGGCAGCAGCTGATCTTAGATAAAATGGTTGAAGTCGGACTGATTACGCAGCGCGAGGCAGAAGAGGCGAAACAGGAGCCCTTAACATTTCAAAAGCTGGAACGGAGCGCGCCCGCTGAAGCTCCTTATTTCCGCGATTATGTGCGTCATGTAGCCGTACATGAGCTGGGGATTGATGAGCAGATGTTCGAAGAGGGCGGACTTGCTGTCTATACCACGCTTGATCTACACGTACAGCGTATTGCCGAACAGGCCGTTCGGGATCAACTGGGCAACAGCGAACTGCAAGCGGCTTTGGTCGCCATCGATCCGCGCAACGGGTATGTGCGAGCTATGGTCGGCGGAAAAAATTACGCGGAAAATCAGTATAATCGCGTATTTGCGGAGACGAGGCAACCCGGCTCCTCCTTCAAGCCGTTCGTGTATTTAACAGCGCTCGAGACGAACGCGTTTACGCCCATGACCAAATACTTGAGTCAACCGACTTCCTTCACCTATGACGAAGGACGCAACGTTTACCAGCCTAGCAATTTTGGCAATCGCTATCCGAATAAGGAAATCGATATGCGTGAGGCGATTTCAAAATCTGACAATATATATGCTGTGCACACGATCTTGGATGTTGGTGCGGAACAGGTGATCGAAACGGCCAGACGGCTAGGCATCGAGAGTCCCATGCAACCTCTCCCTTCATTGGCGCTGGGGACGTTCCCGGTGAGTCCCTTCGAAATGGCATCGGCGTTCAGCGCCTTTGCCAATGGCGGCGTGCGTTACAAGCCGGTTGCCATTACCCGAATTGAAGACAGCACCGGGCAAGTGCTGTATGAAGCAGAATCGGTGTCCGAGCAGGTTGTGGAACCAGCCTATGCCTATGTGCTCACCCATCTCATGCAGAGCATCTTTAGTCCCGGTGGCACGGGTTCCCGCGTCGCTTCCATGCTGAAGCGGCCTGTTGCCGGCAAGACCGGCACAACGGACTCGGACGCCTGGATGGTCGGCTATACGCCTGAGCTGGCAACCGCCGTTTGGGTCGGCTATGATCAAGGCCGTACGATCAGTGCCACAGAAACGCATCTGGCGGCGCCTATCTTTGCGGCGTTCACGGAACAGGCGCTGGAAGCTGTGCCTCCCAAGCTGTTCCCTGTGCCGGATGGCGTCGTCAGCGTGTATGTCGACCCGGCCACCGGGAAGCTGGCAGGCCCCGACTGTCCTGATCCGAGAGCCGAGGTATTCGTGCAGGGAACGGAGCCTACCGAAATCTGCATGCTGCACCATCCGCACGATGCAGAGCCCGAACCGCCTGCGGAGCAACCGGACCCGGACCGCTCATGGTGGGAAGACGTCAAGCGCTGGTGGAGCGACTAACGCAAGCTGCCCCCAAGTCCTCGTGACTGGGGGGCAGCTTGTTCGTATTGCCGCTAACGGGTCGAGAGTTTGTTCTTTATAAAGGCATCGTTCGCCGTTCGCCTGTTAGGACAGTCCTTGCTTAAGCTCCTCCGGAGATCTTTCCCACATCTCTTCATTATTCGCGATCAACGCTCTCTTCAAAGAAGCCCGTTCTGTCTCGCTCAGCCCCTCCAGTATTATGCGGCGCTTGAGCGCATAATCCATCAGGTTTACGTGATGAGCGAGAATCTTCCATCCGCGTTTGGCCTCTGTATCAATCGCCATCTCACAGGCCGTGACACCCGCGTAATAAGCCTCTCCCTGCTCAGTGCGATCCACCGCTACCCAGACGACCCAGCATTTGCGTCCGTTCGGCACTTCTGACCGTTCGGTGGTAAATTTGATGCCCCGCTCCACCTTGCTCTTGGCGTGAATTGCGCCGATATCCACGTATGCCTCGTCGCCATCGATAATGATGCTCGACAGATTGCTCAGGTTGATGGAACCTGCTCCAAAACCTTTATGATCTCTTTTCTTCGGCACAATATTTAAAGAAAGCTTCTCCGTTTTCTTCTCGTCAGACATGATCATCCCGCCTTTCAATTTCTTGCGACTATTCCTTTTGTGACAAGCATATACATGCTGTAGACGCTTGTCAACGAGGTGAGAAATGATGGTGCGACCCTGGAAACACAAAACATCCGGCATATGGGCGGTATTGATAATGCTGCTCACCGTCTTTGCCCTATTTCCGGATGGTCCGGACGGCGGCTCGGAACAAGCCGTTCCCGTCTGGACAGACGTTACACGATCTGAAGAAAGCCTGCTGTACGCCTCCGGCCAGCCGGAGAAGAAGCCCCAGACGACCGACAGCCAGTCATCGGGACCAGGCACACCGAAGTCAGCTTCGCCCGGCGCCAATCCGGATGCGGCTGGAGATGCGCCAGTCAAGCCCAAATCGCTCAGCGAGCATGTTACCGAATACCATATTCAAGTAACGCTTGACGAGGCCAACAAGCGGTTGACCGGCACCGAGACCGTCACATGGAAAAACCCCGGCAGCCAAGCGGTCCGCAATGTCGTGTTTCACTTGTATCCCAACGCCTTCCGCTCGAAGGATACTACCTTCATCCGGGAATCGGGGGGACGGCTGCGCAACGATCAGATGGTAGAAGGCGGCTGGGGCGAAATGCGCATTACCGGCATTCGCCATTCAGGCGAAGGCGACCTGCTGCACCGTACCCGCTACCTGCAACCAGATGACGGCAATGAGCAGGATCGCACATTAATGGAAGTCAAACTGGCCGAACCGATTCCGCCTGGCGGCAAGGTCACCTTGCATCTGCAGTTTGAAGTAGATTTGCCGAAAGTGTTCGCCCGCATGGGCTACCATGATGACTTTGTCATGGCCGGACAATGGTTTCCCAAAATCGCCGCCTATGAGCGAAAGGGAACAAGAGGCCGGGCAGAGGAAGGCTGGAATCTTCACCAGTACCACGGCAACTCAGAGTTCTACGCCAACTTCGGGATTTATAGTGTGCAGATCAATGTGCCGGAATCCCATATTGTCGCTGCAACAGGTTTTCCTACCGGCAAAGCTTCTGTCACCGACGGCCGCAAGATATACCGCTTCTATGCCGACGATGTGCATGATTTCGCCTGGGCGGCTTCCCCCCATTTCGTATACGCCGAAGAGCCTTATGCCGACAAGAACATACCGGGGGTTAAGATCAAGCTGTACCTGGATCCGCTGCACGCCGATCTCAAGGAGCGCTATTTCTTCGCGGCCAAGCAATCCTTGAAAAAGTATAGTGAATGGTTCGGTCCTTATCCTTATTCCACCTTGTCGATTGTTGTTCCCCCGGGGGAAGCGAACGGGGCTGGAGGCATGGAATATCCTACGCTGATTACAGCCTGGGGCGCAGCCGAGGAGCAGCCGGACTGGTCGCTGGAGCAGGTGCTCGTTCACGAGATCGGCCATCAATATTGGTATGGCATAGTCGCCAGCAACGAGTTCGAGGAAGCTTGGCTGGACGAGGGATTCACCTCCTATGCCGAGGATAAGGCCATGAAGGCCATTTACGACTTGTCCGGCTATCTGCCGCTGCAGGCCGCTTCCCTTACGTCGCCTGCGCCGTTGAGGCAAAATTCGTGGGAGTTCGAGAATCACCGCCAATACGCAGACAATGTATATACGCGAGCCAAGCTCGTGCTTATCGATATCGAAAGACAGATTGGCGAGCAGCGCATGCAGCGCGTCATGCGCTCTTATTTTCAACAATGGCGCTTCAAGCATCCCGGGACGGATGACTTCCGCAAGGTGCTGGAGAAGGTCACCGGACAAAGCTGGGACCTCTACTTCCAACAGTATGTCCACGGCGGACTCGTTCGCGACTATTCCATTCGCAGCATTGAAGTGCGTCCCGTTGAAGATCAAGGGAGGACGCGTTACGAATCGATCATCGTGGCCGAGCGCAACGGCGGCTTTTACCGTCAAGTGCCAATTCGGTTCGGCCTGCAGAACGGCACGGTTCTCACCGAGCAGTGGGACGGGGAAGAGAGCGAGATGAAATTCAGAGTCATCCAGGACAGTCCCGTTGCTTGGGCTGCCATCGATCCGGATCGGCACAATGTGCTGGACACAAAACCGTCGAACAATTTTATGCGCAGCGAAGCCGACGAGGTATGGCGAACACGCTGGAATATCGGGGTGTCGCGCATGCTGGAAACGGTGATCGGCTTGTTCGCGTGGTGAGGGGAGCGCTATGTGGAATTACGTAAAAACGGGCTTTCATGCCGCCAAAGGTCATGCCGGAATCTGGCTGCTGTTGTTTCTGTACCAATTCGCCTGGGGGTTCTTTCTGTTCCGCTGGATTAACAGTACCGTTACTCCTCTGCTCAAGCGCTATCCGGGAGATACCCTAAGCTCTTCTGATGTCATGCTGTTCTGGGCGGAAGCTGAATTCTGGCTTACCCGCACTAAGGAAGTCATGCCTTATGTGTGGATGCTCGGAGCAGTGCTGCTGGCACGAATGGTCTTGACTCCGCTGCTGAATGCGGGACTCTACTATGCCGTGCATCAGCGAGGAATGACAGGCAAGCGCTCCAGAAGACCGTTCCTGCGGGGGATCCGGACTCTCGGCCGCGCCTTCACAATCGTCTATTGGCTCAAGACCGTCGCTGCACTGCTGCCGCTTCTCTACATAGTGCCATGGCTGCATCAGCTGACGCTATCCGCCGGCTCATGGTCCCTTTACATGGGAAAGGGATTGCCTGCAATAGCTTGCTATCTGCTCTACTTGGCCGTCTTGCAGCTCATTGCCATGTATGTGCAGTTCGGTATTGCGGCAGATCGTCCCGCCCTTTTTTCTCTCGGGCTTTTGGCGAAAGGGCTGCTCCCCGCTTCCTGCATAGGGCTCGCTATCCTGGCCATAGCGGCTGCAGCCGCCCTGTTCTCTGCAAGCGTGTCGCTGTTCTGGGCCGGGCTGGTCGCCGTCATTCTTCATCAGATCTATACTGTGATTCGACCGTTTTTCGGCATATGGCATGTAACAGCTCAGCATCTCCATTGGAAAGAGAAAGCGTCCCTTTAATCTGTAAAAGCACATTTTGCGCCAGGCTGTTTCCCGGACATACCGTTTGGGGGCAGCCTCTTGCCTATTTCTGGAACCTTCTAATCTCTCATGAATATTTTGAAGAAGAAGCAGGAGTTTTGCGAACTTTGTAGAATAGTATACGCTGTGTGCATTTTCGACATCTCAGGAGAAGTCGCCTAATTCCAGTATGGAAACGGGGGAACCAAGTTTCAGGGTGAATTGGCCGGCATCGTTCGCGGCCATAGGGAACCTTCAACCGAACCCGGTAGCTAACCTCGTAGGCGCGG
Source organism: Xylanibacillus composti (assembly GCF_018403685.1). Classification (NCBI taxonomy): domain Bacteria; kingdom Bacillati; phylum Bacillota; class Bacilli; order Caryophanales; family Paenibacillaceae; genus Xylanibacillus; species Xylanibacillus composti. Next base: position 37,902 of record NZ_BOVK01000004.1, on the reverse strand, counting down.
AAGGAGTCTTGGAAATTGAAAAAGGCAACAGCGGCGGCTTTTGCCGTAATCATGATGCTTTCGATCTTTGTCGGAAGCGCCCATGCCGCAAGTCCGCTGCAGGAAAAAGTGGACGAGCTGCTAGGGAAGCCGTACAAAAGCGGCGGCACCACGACAAGTGGCTTTGATTGCTCCGGATTTACCCAGTATGTGTTCAAGCAATTCGACATCGAGCTGCCACGCAGTTCCCGTCAACAGGCTTATGCCACCGGCGAGGATGTAAAGAAAGAAGATCTGCGTATCGGCGATCTCGTATTTTTCAATACGAGCGGCAGCGGCATCTCCCATGTGGGCATTTATATGGGGGACGGCACCTTCGCCCATGCGTCCTATGACGGTGTAGAATACACGGATATGGACGATGCGTATTATGCCAAGCGCTATGTATCGGCGCGTCGGGTCTTAGGCCAATTCATGTATGAGAAGCTAACCCAAGAAGAAAGCAATCCAGCCAATTAAGCTGTTTCTCATCCTGCCTATATGCTGAACAAGTCCTTCCTGCAATCAGGAAGGACCTTTTTATTTGCCCGCCACAAGAAAGCCGCTCCCGGCCAGTGCGGGAACAGCTTCATACCCTAGCTCTTCACGGTTCTAGTGCAAAAAAGACGACAGGAAAGTCAATGACGGCCTCCTGCCCTTGCCGATCCTGCAATCCGGTAATTTCCACCTCCAGCGCCTCTCCGGGAGCGAAGGCAGTTATGCCGGAAGGACGGAAGATAATGCAATAAGGAATCCCGTACCCTTCGTTGTTCACTCGGAAAAATTCACCGTTCTCACTGACAACCGTGTCCTGGCGATCCAAGCGCCATACCTTTCCGTCAGATAACCGTTTCAGCGTTACCTTCACGCGCGATTCGTCCGGCTTCGCATATTTGTCTGGATTCAGAGACACCGACCACGGATCATTGCCAGGGAAAAATTCGATCGGGAAGTAGCCCTTGCCCGGCCAAGTGACATAATCATAAGCTATGTCTGCCGCGCGGCGCTCCTCCTGAATGACGCGCATTACCGAGAACTGATTGTGGAAGGCCTTCCCCGCATCTTCTCCCCAATGATCCGCATAGCCGAATCCCGTCGCTTGCAATGACGGCTCCAAAATCCATCTTCTATGTCCGACCTGCGCCATATTGTAGACGTCCTCATCCCGCATGTATTCCTTCACGGACACCGCCGGACTTAACCGTTCTCCTTCCAAGCCTGTGGACACTTCCGCTAATGATCCGCTGTAGCGGCTATAGTACTGCGCCAAGTTGCTGCTCTTGGCAGCCGCAAAGCCGCGGTTGTAGAAGTCCTGCGTCATCTGCGACGGCCTCGGCTCCGGCTCATGGGACAATTGTCCGTGCGCGGCCAGCAGCACAGCCCCGTATTGCGCTTCCTCGTTCAAGCCGGGGTCCGCCTTCACATTGTCCGGCAAGTCGGCCAGGTAACGCACGAAGTTGGTCATGGCGACGCCATCGGCAATGAATTCTTCCCGAAGCTGTCCGAGACCGTATGGTGCCGAAGTATCAGGCTGAATCACATATGGCACGCCTTCATACGTCGGTGTCAGCTCCTGCCATCTCGCCCGAATATCATCAATCGTTTTCCAATCGTCAGGAATCGAGACGGCCGGCCTCGTCTTCGAGGCATCCGTCTGCCAATCGAATGGGCCGCCCTCAGGCGGGGCAGCCTCCCCTGTCGGCTGGGACCAGCTGTACTTGTCGTCGTGGCCCAGCTCGTTGATGATTGCCGTTTTGCTTTCCGCATTCCACATGACCTCCGCGCCAAGCGCTTCCGAGACGAAACGCAGCGGCACCATCGTGGCCTGATTGACCAGTCTGGCGGGTGTCTCCAGATCCACTGTCTGGGCATCGATTAACGCATATTCCATACCGATTCCCAAGGCCAGCCGCCGCTCCCCCTTCCGCGCGGTCACCACTTTGGTCCGCTCGTTCCAATCCACCTCGGCAGACAGCGCCTCGAAGATCGGCCGCATCGGCACCAGCAGACGATCATTTGCATAAACCGGGTCTACCTGTACTTGCAAGTGCTCGCCATTTACAATAATACGCGCTTTGTCCGCTGCTTCTGTAGTCCATGGCGCTGAGGCCAGCATAACACTCAGACTGACAAGCATGACCATCATCCAGCCTCTATGAATCCAACGGCGCAGCCTCGTTGATTTGCCCAATCCGCCCATTCCTTCCCCTTGTCCTTTTTTTCTGCATCGGCTCATGCATACCTCTTCTTATCCTGAGTGTCCATGCTAGCAAAAAGCCTTTGCATCCGGCTTCGAGTCATTCCTTCTTTCATACGGGATTATAAATTCTTGATTTCTACTACTTTATTTTCGCTGTCCAACCGATATTCCCATTAGGGACTTCAAAATCGTCTTTCCCCCATGAAGTCCAAGCAGGGATTGTACGGTTTCTGTCGAATACTGTATAAATCTGCAGAATGGTTTTTTCGGACTATAGAAAGAGGAGTGTAGATATGGAAAAATCCACAGTTATCGGGGTTGTACTAGGTTTTTTGGCGGTTGGTGTAGGCATGCTCTTGAAAGGGGCCGGTCTTGCTTCTCTCTATAACCCGGCCGCATTTTTGATCATAATCGCCGGTACCGTCGCTGCCATATTTATTGGCTTTCCCATGTCAGATATCAAAAAAGTGCCGGCCCTGTTCAAGAAGGTGTTCAAAGCTCAGCAGCTGACGCCTAAGAAAGATGTCATCGCCATGTTTATGGACTGGGCGTCCATTACTCGCCGCGAAGGCCTTCTTGCGCTAGAAAGCAAAGTGGATGAAATCAACGATCCTTTTTTGAAAAATGGAATGCGTATGATTATAGACGGCAACGATCACGAGTTTGTGCGCGATGTCTTGATGGAGGAGATTTCGGCGACCGAGGAACGTCACAAGGTGGGCGCCTCTATCTTCACCCAAGCGGGCACCTATGCCCCGACTTTGGGGGTGTTGGGCGCGGTTGTCGGTCTGATCGCCGCTCTGGCCAATCTTAATGATATCGACAAGCTCGGCCCGTCAATCGCTGCTGCCTTTATCGCCACCTTGCTCGGGATTTTCACGGGTTACGTGCTGTGGCATCCGATTGCCAACAAGCTTAAGCGTCTGTCCAAGCAAGAAGTGGAAATCAAGCTAATGATGGTCGAAGGTTTGCTGTCCATCCAGTCCGGTGTCTCCACCATTGCCATCAGCCAGAAGCTGGCTGTCTTCCTGACGCCGCAGGAGCGCATGGAAGAGAGTCAAGAAAGCCAGGAGGGAGCAGCGAATGAAGAAGCACAAACAGCATGATCACGAGGAGCATGTCGACGAATCGTGGTTGATTCCCTATGCGGATTTGTTGACCCTTCTACTTGCGCTGTTCATCGTGCTGTTCGCTTCCAGTCAAGTCGATCAGAAGAAATTCGACGAGATTGCCAGTTCTTTAAGTGCTGCCTTTAATGGCGGGGCATCCTTGTTTGAGCCTTCTTCCATCATCCCGATCAATGAGGAAATTATGCCCAATCAGAGGGAGAATCGAAGGCATGATCAGGCAAGCGACAGCGAACAGAAGAAAAAGTTCGAACAAGAGACGGTCGACCTGCAAAACTTGAAGCAGGAGTTGGACCAATACATAGCGAGCAACGATCTGAGTACTGAGCTGGAGACGGGTCTCGATAACGAGCAATTGAAAATTATCATTCGCGACAATGCCTTGTATTCGTCCGGCAGCGCTGAGGTGAAACCGGAGGCGCGGAACTTGGCGGTGGCAATCAGCGATATGCTGAGCCACTACCCACAATATGAAATTGTGGTCGCCGGCCATACGGATGATATTCCTATCCATACCGCCGAGTTCCCATCCAACTGGGAGCTCAGCGCGAAGCGCGCGCTGAACTTCATGAAGATTTTGCTCCAGAACGAGGAGATGGACCCAGGACGCATCAGCTCTGTCGCGTACGGGGAGCAGCGACCGATCGCCACGAACCGGACTGCCGAGGGCAGAGCAGCCAACCGGCGCGTCGAGGTTTCCATCATCCGCACGATTCAAGATGTGCCGGACTCGACGATCGGTGTCGAAGACGAGAACTAAAGCAAATGGAAAAGAGCCTTCTCCCACTTTTTTGGGGAGAAGGCTCTTTCTTCTTATGGCTCACCCAGTTATTGCTCGCCCAGCAAAATACGTGCGTATGGGGAATCAATCGGCAGCATAATAACCGGCTCACCCTGGAAGGTCGTCTTATAACTGTCCAAGGTGCGGTACAACTGGTAAAATTCCGGGTTTTGTCCGTAAGCTGCGTTGAAGATCTTCGCCGCTTCCTCTTCACCCTCCGCTACGATTTCCTTTGCCCGCGCTTCCGATTGGGCAATCAAGACCTGTGCTTCACGGTCGGCAATCGCGATGATTTTCTGCGATTCCTCATCCCCTTCGGACAAGTAGCGGGCCGCGATCGATTGTCGGTCAGAGATCATTCGGCTGTACACGCTCTGCTTGTTTTCTTCCGGCAGGTCCGTACGCTTGATCCGCACATCGATAATATCAATGCCATAGCCGCTGCTATTAGCAATCGAAGCTACCTCGCGCGTAATCTCATCGTTCAAGTTGCCTCGTGCTGTATTCTCGCTGATAATTTCGCCGTACTCAATCTCGGACAGCTTCCGCCGCACGACGTTATATACCGCTGAATCAATCCGCTGTTCTCCGTAAGAGACTGTTTTCAGCGTACGCAAGTACGCACGCGGATCTTCAATCCGCCATACGGTATAGTTGTCAACCAGGATAGGCTTCTTGTCCTTGGTCAAGATCGAAGCAGGATTGCTGTTATAAATCTTCTGGTACTTCGGCAAGGTTTCTGTCGTTTCAATAAACGGTATTTTCAAATAAAGTCCAGGTTCTTGATGCACACGCTTGAACTCTCCGAATTGCAGAACGACTTTAAACTCGCCTTCCTTAACCACGAACATGGATGCGAGGAGCAATCCCAATACAATCACGACACCAACGCCGATTCCTGCCCATCTTCCGTTTTTCTTACTCATTGTGCGCCACTTCCTCTCGGCTGTGTCGTAGATTCGCTTGAAGAGCTGGATCGCGTATTCATCAGCTCATTCAACGGCAAGTATTTCACTGTATCGCCAGAACCGTCTGTGACGAAAATTCGCGCATTCGGCAAAATCGTCTCCAGTGTCTCGATAATCAAGCGACTTTCCGTTACTTGCGGGTTATTCTTGTAAGCCTCGTACAACGCGTTAAACTTGGCTACGTCACCTCTCGCGTTCAGAATACGGGATTCCTTCTCTGCTTCAGCCTGCTCGATCAATGCTTGCGCCTCACCCCGAGCCTTCGGAATCCGGTCATTCTCGTATTTCCGAGCGTTGTTGACCTTTGTATTCTTCTCCTCACGGGCATTCGTAACATCCCGGAACGCTTCCTGCACTTCCCCTTCCGGCGGTTCGATGTCTTGGAATTTCAAATCCTGGATGAAGATGCCGGTATTGTACTTTTCGTTAAGCTCATCGAGCTTTTCTTTGACCTGTGTCTGGACCACGGTCTTCCCATCGGTGATCACATAATCAAGCGGCTGCGAGCCGATGACGGATCGTATGGCGGCGCTAGCGGAATTGACCAGGAAGACTTCAGGATCTTCGATATTGTACAGGAATGCTTCCATATCGCCGACCCGCCATTCCACAACCGCATCTGCGGATACGATGTTCTCATCCCCGGTTATCATCAGCGCTTCGTCTTCTACCGCTACAATTTGCCCATTGTTCTCCCGATAGCCTATCTCGATGCGCTGCGTAATATTCGCTTGCACTTTGACAACCTGTTGAATCGGGTACGGCAACTTTAAGTGCAAGCCCGCATCGGATGTCGATGTGTACTTGCCGAATGTCAAGATAGCGGCCTTCTCTTGCTCTTGTACCGTGTAGAAGCTTGTCGAGCCCAGTACGAGCACGACGAGCACGATGATACCGATTGCAATTTTCCTCCCCAAATTTTTGGGCAACTGAGGCATTTGGGGCATCTGGGCCCGTTCATACTGCTGCTCATCCATGTCGCGAGATCCTCCCTTTTTAAACTACTCTTTCATACGTATTCTACAGCATCCGGTTTCAGAAATGGACATTTCTCAACAATTCCCTACAAGCAGTTGCAGTCATGTCCCTCCCCTCCCAGCGCGAAAAAAAAGACCGCCGCAGCGGAGCCATGCTCGCTGAAGACAGTCCTTCCTCTTCTCTATTGCAAATTGTCGCCAATCCAGACCTAGTAATAAGGAGAGATCAACAAGTATACCATGACGCCAGTGAAGCTGACATACAGCCATACCGGCATGGTCCACCGCGCAATCCGACGATGTGCCTCCACCTGCATATTCAGGCCGCGTACGACCGACAGCAGCGCGAGCGGCACATTTACAACTGCCAGCACAATGTGGGTAAACAAGACAAACAGATAGATCCCTTTCAGCCATCCTGGTCCGCCGAACTTGGCCGGTTCGGTCAGGAAGTGGTAAGTGACATAGCAAAGTAGGAAAAACGCCGTCGTCGTAAAGGCAGCAAATATAAAGCGACGATGAACCTTGATGTTCTTCTTCTTGATCGCGACGAGCGACAACACCAGGAACGAGAAGGTGAATACATTGAAGATCGCGTTCATGAGCGGCAGTATCGTCACGTCGAAAGGCACTTCTCCTTCATATCCCGGCAAAAAGAACAAAATCGCTATGATGATGATCAGCACCGCTGATAATGCATAGACGAACATATTCATAGCCTTGGTACGACCGTTAGTCAATTTCGATGAACCCATGCGCACTGCCCCCTCATCCAGACGTATCATCCGCCTCTTTTTATGCTTCACACTAAGTACTAGCTTAATGAATTCTACAGCAAAAAACAACGCCCCTCCTTCATGCAATTGTGACAGTTCGGGTACGATCACCAGGAGAATGGCATAAATAAGCTTGCTAACGGCCGATTGCACAGAGATCTTTGTCGCCGAGCCAGCAAGTGCTTCGGCTGCAGGACGTTGCGTGAACACTCCATATGTCGTACTATCGACATAAAACAATCATCAAGAGGAGTGCATCATGCAAACCATAGTGTATCCGCTGCGTTTTCGTCTTCCCGCAATTATCGGCCTGCTGGTCCTGTCCGTTCTTCTTATGGCCGGCTGTTCTTCCGCCCCCGATTCCGATGCGTCGGACAGCAATCGGATTTCGGCCAAGATCACCCGCGTCGTCGACGGCGACACGATGAAGGCCATGATCGGGGACAAGGAGGAGACGATTCGGCTGCTGCTTATAGACACGCCGGAAACAGTCCATCCCAACAAAGAGGTTCAGCCCTTCGGACCCGAAGCTTCGAACTTCGCTAAGGAAATGTTAACGGGTCAAGACGTCATGCTGGAATTCGATGTCTCGGAGCGCGATCGGTACGGGCGATTGCTTGCCTACCTCTGGATCGGGGACCGGATGTTCAACGAAATGCTGCTGGAGCAAGGCTTGGCTCGCGTGGCTGTGTACCCGCCCGACATCCGTCACGTTGACCGGTTCCGCGAGATCCAGAAGACCGCACAACTGGCCGGTGTTGGCATATGGAGTATCGAAAATTACGCGCAGGAAGATGGATTTCACGGAGAAATTGAACTTGCCGATGTGCGCACGCCGTCCGAAGACGAATTGAACGCCGCCAGCTCGGCGACTATTGAAATTTCCAGCGTCACCACTCCTGTCTATGCCGGAGACTATGCGGAGCTAACCGCCCGCGTTCGTCCCGGCGCCAAAGCAGAGATTGACGTCATTTATAAGAGCGGCTCCAGCCGTGCAAAGGGTCTGGAAGAGAAGACAGCCGATGAGAATGGCCTTGTGAGCTGGACGTGGCAAGTTGGATCGAACACATCGGCGGGAACCTGGTCGATCGTCGTGCGCAGCGAGGGAGAAAGTGTGCGTACGACGTTCGAAGTGAAGCAATGAAGAATGCCGAAGACTGAAAACATGAAGCCCGAAGACATGATCTGAAGCGCCTGCACCGGTTCTTCGGTCTTCGCATCCATACTTGGTATGCCGCGTCTGACGGCTAACGGAACTCACAGACCTTATTCGGCTATTTTCTGCGGTCTGAAAAGCGTAACGGAACTCACAGACCTTAATATGTGGGAATTAGCCTGAATGCCTGCAATTGCGTAACAATAAGCGCCGTGGGTTCCGTTAGAATGAACATTCATCGAAAAATAGGTAAATAACATCTCTCCGTTCCGTTAGCGCATGAAATCCTGCCGTGAAGTGCGCTATTCATTGAATATGAGAGCGCACGTTCCCTTTGATTTTCTTGAGCGCTTGGTACAAGTTCTCACTGCACGCCATCCCTCTTATTTGGCCGATCGGCTGGACGAAGATAGTCACACCCTTATTCCCTTATCTTTTTTCAGTGATCCATACTCGCACTATATACTAAGCTTATTCTGTTCCACCTTGTAATCACCGCCCTTCTTTCAACCAATTAAGACAGACCAGGCACGCTAACAAATAGGAATTGGAAATTAATTAGCAACTTTCTGATCTAATTCCTCGTCTAAATATTAGCGCAGCAAGATCAGCCAAAGCGCAACTTGTGAAAGGAGCGAAAAAAAATGAAAATGAATACAGTTTCATTCGTTGTGGGGGCTGCTGCAGTGGCACTCCTTAGTTATTCTGCAATTTCTCATGATCAGGCTGAACAAAGCAAACCTTCGGTGACAGAAATCAGGATCAGCTTGGAAGAACATCAGCAGATGACAGAAACGGTTCAACGCTACTTGGAAGGAACGATTAACGAAGACGAACTGGCAAGTGCCCAACGGCTTCTGGATCGAAATCCTGAATTGGCAGCTACTGTAGAAAGAAAACGTACCATAAAGAATCAAAATCTTCCCAAGATATCTCGTGAAGACTATGAACGCATGGCCACAATTATACAGAAAGTAAACGAGGGAGAATTGCCGGAATCCGCACTGCAAGACGCTCAACCGTTGATCGAGCGAAACCCTTACTATTTGCACACTCACGATTAAACCGGACTAATCAAAAGCACATTTAGAAAAAAGTCAGCCTCTTGAAAGATAGCACTGCAAAACACAACCTAATTTCTTATCCAAAATCGTCTGCTGACACCTACAGGCGATTTCTTGTGTGAATCTACTTTATCAATTTATCGCGTTAAATCTTATGGTATAGCTAAAAGGGTAAAGAATGATCGTTATGCTCCGTATCAATCATCAACTTAACTTTTCGTCTCACTGCGAACTTTATCGGTTGGTACAACCACACTCTTCGAAAATTAAGAACGTGGATTTCGCTTTCATCTTTGAGCTTGTTCAAGATTCTTACTGCCTCTATTATGGCCGTTCCGCGAAAAAACCAAGGCATTCCTGCTGTTCTTTCTTCAGAGCGTGTAAATATTTGATGGGCGATTGATGGAGGAATCGCAAGTCAATTTGCCATGCAAACGACTTCTTGAACTGAATCCGGAAGATTAAAGAAGGTTCGAATGCGCTGCAGAGCATTACAGCAGCGATGGAGTTCGAGTTAAATGTTCGAGGAGTGTATAAAACGGCGCACCCATTATTAAACACTTAAATGCCGAATTAAAAAATTCCACGAACTGGCCATGATGAAATACCATGGCTTCTTTAAGATGCGGGTACGATGCTAACTGCCTTCGCGCTGAATGTCGAAATTCCGGTAGGGCTCTTAGGAAAAACACAGCTGGTCTCGTAAACGAGACCAGCTGTGTTTTTGTACATGTATATTCCTTTTAAAACTTCTCGAGAACAAGCAAATTAAGTGAATTTTGAAGTATTCTCATGAAATGTTCTTTCATCTTGTGACTTTTCAAACCAACCATCAAAGGGGTTTTATTAAATTTTAGTTAATAAGATACATAGTATCTCCCTTTGCTACCATAGTTAACATTATATACTTTTACCGAATGATATCCATTGCAGTAATATATAGCTACATCAGCATCAAAAGCATCAAGGAATTTTGTACTCACCCAAACAGAATCAATAGGGTCTTCACTAAAAAAGTCAGCAGCTACATAATTATAACTATCGTCTGGCTTTCCATTGTCCTCTGGGTAGCTGTTTACTTTGAGTGAGCCCGAGGAATAAATATCTGTTGATTTTTGCCCAAAATCATAGTATAGCACTCCTCTCGCGAGAAAATTCTGACTACCGCTATCTTTCCTCACTATAAAATTATCATTCTCACTTACAACAGTTTGATAGAAATAGGAGTTTTGTGATAGTTGTAAGCCATGTGCTTTTAATTCATTTAGATAATCCTTCTTAGGATAAATAAAAATCGAACTATTATCAAGTTTCCACCTTCCATCTTGAAATACGACATCATATGGTATCGTCGGATATTCCAATCCACCTACTGTTCTGGTAACAAAAGCTTCGTATTTGTTATCATCTACCTTTTCCGTCTTTTCCAAAGTATATATTGATTCTACGTAACCCGATCTCTGTAATTGTTTAGAGACATTAAAGAAATCGTGAACAGCTCGTTCAACTTCATAGTTTTCTTGTACTTTTCCTCCAAATGAAAATCCTGTAGTCATTGATGTGACAATAACGATAATCAGCACCAGTAAAGACCATCTTCGTTGCATTGTAAAACTCCTCTCTTAATATATTGATTATTCAGAATATTAATTTTCGAGCTATCCCCCTTTCCTTTTTTGTCATTTTCCAGCATACTATTTATAGTTTAATTTGTCAATTTATAGTTTGTTTTGCCCATATTTTTTCTGTTCAACTTAGTGTAGCCGATCCAATCACCTAACCCGCCCTTTCCATGGATTATTTCCTTCATTTATTTTAATGTAGCTGAAGTGGTTGAATGTATCCAAATGGATGTCAGATGGCGGAAGAGAAAGTCCAGCCAAGTCGTGCAGGAGCGCAACCTACTACAAACAAGTATTCGGAAGAGCTGAACAACCATGCAACTAGCAAGGTAACGGCCAAGTTCAGCAGAAACCAAGGCAAGAGCGAATTCGCAACAACCAGAAACTTCAGAAGTCTAGCCTAGTGAAAACAAATGCTTGTCGAATAAAAAACTGCCCCAAGTCCATCGGACCAGGGCAGTCTGTACGTATTTAGGTTCCAGATCACAGCACAGGTTAGCGCACGGGCCACGGAATCGCAAATCTATTCGCAACAGCAGCGATGGCTTAGCGCTGCACCATGTGCACGGCTTGCCCGAGTGCAGCCTCTGCCGTCTCCATGACGACTTCGCCAAGGGTCGGATGCGCGTGGATGGTCAACGCTACATCTTCCAGAGTAGCGCCCATCTCCACGGCGAGTCCCAGCTCGGCGATCAGATTGGACGCTTCCGGTCCGACGATCTGTCCGCCAAGTACCACGCCGGAAGCCTTGTCGGCTACAAGCTTTACGAAGCCTTCGCCCGCTTCCAGTGCAAGCGCGCGGCCATTCGCCGCAAAATTGAAGCGGCCGGTCACGACTTCGATTCCTTTCTCCTTGGCTTCCTTCTCCGTCAGACCAACGCTGGCGATTTCCGGATCGGAGAAAACAACCGACGGCATGCCCTTGTAGTCAATCGCACTGGCATGTCCTGCGATGGCTTCTGCCGCTACCTTGCCCTCATAAGAAGCCTTATGCGCCAAAGCAAAGCCCGGTACAATATCGCCGATCGCATAGATATTCGGGACACTAGTTCTGCACTGCTCGTCGATCTCGATAATGCCGCGGTCGGTCATCTTCACGCCAATGTTCTCCAGACCGAGATCATCCGTGTTCGGACGGCGGCCGACGGTCACGAGTACATAATCCGCCGTAGCTTCCTTCGCTTCGCCGTTGACTTCAAAACTGACGGTAACTTCGTCTCCGGTCACCTTGGATTCCTTAGCCATCGCTTTCGTATGCACTTCCACGTCCAGCTTCTTCAGCTTGCGGTCCACAAGACGAGTCAGCTCCGGTTCAAAGCCCGGGAGAATCTGATCCGAGCCTTCGAGAATAGTGACCTTGGTGCCGAATTTCGCATACGTCTGCCCAAGCTCTACGCCGATATATCCGCCGCCGATGACAATCATCCGCTTCGGCACTTCGTTCAGCGCCAGCGCTTCTGTCGAAGACAGGATACGCTTGCCATACTGGAACTTCGGCAGTTCAATGGGACGCGAGCCTGTAGCAATGATACAGTGATTGAACTTGAAGCGCTCTGCATTGTCTTCATTGCTGACGCTGACCGTCGTTGCATCGACAAAGTAGGCTTCTCCAGATACAAGCTTGATCTTGTTGCCCTTGAACAGGCCGCTGACACCGCCGGTCAACTTCTTGACAACGCCGTCTTTCCATGCCTGCACCTTGCCAAAGTCTACCTTAACGCCCTCAGCGCTCAAGCCCATGGCGTCCGATTCCTTCATAACCTCGAACCGATGAGCCGCCGAGATCAGCGCCTTGGACGGAATGCAGCCACGATTCAAGCATACGCCGCCAACCTCGTCTTTATCGACAACGACCACTGATTTGCCCAGCTGAGCGGCACGGATGGCGGCTACATAACCGCCAGGGCCGGCACCGATCACCAACACATCTACATCTGTTGAGAAATCTCCGACAACCATGGGTTACACCTCCATGATCAGCAGCTGCGGGTCTTCCAGCAGCTGTTTGATGTAATTCATCGCGTTCTGAGCGGTAGCTCCATCGATCAAGCGATGGTCGAAGCTGAGGGAAAGTGCCATCACTTGGCCGATCGCCAGTTCCCCGTCACGAACAACCGGCTTCTCCGAGATGCGTCCTGTACCGAGGATGGCAACCTCTGGCCAGTTGATAACCGGTGTGAAGAACATGCCGCCAGCAGAGCCGATATTCGTTATGCTGATCGTGCTGCCCTTCATTTCATGCGGTGCCAGCTTGCCTTCACGGGCCTTGCCCGCCAGCTCGCGAATTTCGTTGGCAATGGTCCAGATGTTCTTCCGGTCGGAATCCTTCACAACCGGCACGACCAAGCCGTTGTCCGTATCAGCTGCAATGCCGACGTGATAGTATTTCTTGTAGATAATTTCATTGTTCTCATCGTCGATCGACGCATTGAGAGCCGGGAATTCTCTGACTGCTGCGACCAATGCTTTCACAATGAACGGCAGATAAGTCAGCTTCACGCCCTTCTTCTCAGCAAGCGGCTTCGCATTCTGACGAAGCGCAACAAGCTTGCTGACATCCACTTCGTCCATAATGGTCACGTGCGGAGCAGTATACACCGACTTCGACATTGCGTTCGCAATGACTTTGCGCACACCTTTCAACGGTACGCGTTCTTCCAGAGCACCCGGTTCCGCCTGCGGCGCAGCAGCCGCCGGAGCCGGTGCACCCGCAGCCTTGGATGGCGCATTTCCGCCTGTGAAGCCATCAATATCCTCACGGGTAATGCGTCCGTTCTTGCCCGTACCCTGTACCTGGGCAATGTCGACGCCTTTTTCGCGCGCATATTTGCGAACGCTTGGCGTAGCCAGCACTTGCGTCTTGTCGACAGCAGGCCGTGCTTCTTCCGCCGATTTTGCCTGCGGCGCTTCGTTCTTCTCCTCTGCCTTTGCCGCGGCTGGTGCAGGAGCCGCTGCTGCTGGAGCCGGCTCATGAGCAACCCCCTGTGCAGGCACTTCGCCTTCTACTTCATACACCGCTACTACATCGCCAACGGTGCAGACCGTTCCTTCGTCGACCTTCAATTCTACAACCTTGCCTGTAACCGGAGAAGGCACTTCCACTACGGCCTTGTCGTTCTGAACTTCCATCAGGATATCGTCTTCCTGGATCGAATCTCCCGGCTTGACATGCCACTTGACGATTTCGCCTTCCATCAGGCCTTCGCCGAGCTCAGGAAATTTATATTCGAAATTAGCCACGTCCGTTCCTCCTTAGAAATTGATAACTTCCTTCACGCCCTTGATAACCCGAGAGGCGTCAGGCAGCCATTCCTTCTCAATCTCGCCGAAACCTAGCACCGTATCCGGGGAAGTAATCCGCAGCACTGGCGCTTCCAGATGCAGAATGCCCTGCTCCATAATGCGCGCGACGATCTCCGCTCCAGCGCCAGCTGAGCGCTGCGCCTCTTGAACGACAATGGCGCGGTTGGTCTTCTTGATCGATTCCAGAACGGTTTCCATATCCATAGGCACCAATGTGCGAAGATCGATCACCTCAGCCTCGATCCCCTCCTTGGCCAGCTCGTCTGCAGCCGCCAACGAGGTGTGCACCATCGCGCCGTAAGTAACAATCGTGACGTCCTTGCCCTCGCGCACAACATTCGCCTTGCCAAGCGGCACCGTGTAGTCGCCCTCAGGCACTTCGCCGCGGAATGAACGGTACAGCTTCAGGTGCTCCAGGAAGAAGACAGGGTCGTTATCGCGAATCGCCGACAGCAGCAGCCCTTTGGCGTCATAAGGATTGCTCGGCACGACCACCTTCAAGCCCGGTGTCTGCATCAGCAAGCCTTCGAGGCTGTCGGAATGCAGCTCCGGCGCATGCACTCCCGCACCAAAAGGCGTCCGGAATACGATTGGCGCGTTGTAGCGACCGCCAGAGCGATAGCGCATACGGGATGCTTGCGCACAGATCGAATCCATTACTTCAAAAATAAAGCCGATAAATTGAATCTCCGCAACCGGCCGATAACCCGTTATGCCAAGGCCGATAGCCAAACCGCCAATACCCGATTCCGCCAGCGGCGTATCGAATACCCGCTCTTCTCCAAATTGCTTCTGCAAGCCTTCTGTAGCGCGGAAAACGCCGCCTACATGACCGACGTCCTCACCGAAAACCAGCACATTTTCGTCCCGCTCCAGTTCTACGCGCATCGCATCGGTAATGGCTTGTATCATTGTCATTTGTGCCATAAGTCCGTTTCCTCCCTAACCATTTGCTCCTGAGTTTTTTTGGCATAACCCCGAATCGGCTATGCTCGTTCCGTGAAAGAAGCCCAAAGCGTCTGCCCTTTCAAGGATGATTTATTTCGTGAAGTCCTCTTTTTGCTGTTCCAGATATGGAGGCGTTTGCTCAAACATGCTGTCGATCAAGCCAGGTATCGTCATTTTTTCAACGCTTTCCGCTTTTTTGATCTGTTCGGCAACTGTATTTTTCGCTTCTTCCGTTACTTTCGCCTCGTCTTCCTCGGACCACAGATTCTTGGATTCCAGGAATTTGCGCATACGTACCAATGGATCGCGCTCTTCCCATTCCCCCTGCTCCTCTTTTGTCCGGTATTTGGACGGATCGTCACCAGACATGGAGTGTGGACCGAAGCGGTAAGTGATCGCTTCAATCAGCGTCGCCCCTTCGCCCTTCCTTCCGCGCTCAGCGGCATCCTGCACGGCTTTATAGACAGCCATGGCATCCATGCCGTCTACCTGCACGCCGTGGATTCCGGCTGCTACGGCCTTGTGGGCAATCGATTCCGAAGCGGTTTGCTTGGAAAAAGGCGTAGAGATCGCGTATCCATTATTCTGCACGACAAAAATGACAGGCAGCTTGAAAGCCCCGGCGAAGTTCATACCCTCGTAGAAGTCCCCTTGGGAGGAACCGCCGTCGCCTGTATACGTGATGGCAACCCGGTCAGTTCCGCGCTTCTTCAAGCCCATCGCGACACCCGCTGCCTGCACAATTTGCGCGCCGATAATAATTTGCGGCATCAACACATTCACATCTTCCGGAATCCGGCCGCCCTGCTGATGGCCTCTGGAATATAGGAAAGCTTGATACATTGGCAATCCATGCCAAACAAGCTGCGGCATATCCCGGTACCCTGGACATATAAAGTCATCCTGGCGCAATGCAAATTCGCTTGCTACCATCGTCGCTTCCTGGCCGGATACCGGGGCATAAAACCCGAGACGGCCTTGACGGCTCAGGCTGATTGCCCGCTGATCCCATACGCGGGTAAAGACCATCCGCCTCATTAATTCACGCAATTGTTCATCCGACAGCTGCGGCAGCAAATCCGGCTGAAGCAGCTTGCCTTCGGGAGACAGGATGGAAAGCGCCTCGACTGGCTCAGTGCGCACTTCATAATTAGACTGGTTCATGGTTTTGGCCATGACGGCTCACCTCTTCACAAAATTTTCATATCTGTCCTAACTGTTATAGTATTATTTTTGATCTGTTTTAGTACAACTAGAACTACATCTGCTTTGACTATTGGTGTTTTTTGATGTGTATTAGTATAACAGTTTCACTTATTATATAATACAGTCAAGAAAAAATCTATCGGTCATTCGGCAAACCTGGGTTGAATTTCTTTTGCTTATTGTGCGTTAAAGAAAGAAATCCTACTCAAAAAGTGCCATTCTTCTGGAAGAAAGGAGTCAACCGATGCACGATCCCCGCTATTACAAAAGAACAATCGAAAAGCGCACCCTACCCTCCGCCGTGTTAGGCGAAGAACGCCTGGTGCGCGTATATTTGCCTCCTGGCTACAACGATCTGCTCAGCTACCCCGTTGTGTATTGTCAGGATGGAGAAGAGTTTTTTCAGTTCGGGCGCATTGCCACCCATGCAAATCGCATGATTCTGGACGAAGGGGTCGAACCATTCCTTATTGCCGGCGTAGCAGTCGACGTCAAGAAACGCACAAGCGAATATGCGCCTGAAGGGGAGCGCTTCTCCGCTTATCAGCAATTTTTCACGCAAGAGTTAATTCCCTTCTTAGAAGACGAGTACCCAGTTAGATCTGCCCCTGGTCAGCGCATATTGGCCGGCGATTCCCTTGGCGGCACCATATCCCTTCATCTGGCATTGGACTATCCGGATTTGTTCCACAACGTATTGGCATTGTCCGGGGCTTTTCTCCCTTCGACGCAGGAGCGTATACGCAAGGAGACCGATCTGGCCTGGCTTCGGCTGTATATGCTGATCGGACTGGATGAACAGGAGGTCAAGACCGAGCGCGGCACCTTCGACTTCCTGGAAGCCAACAGAACCGCCCGCGCTCTGCTGGAAGAGCGGCGGACGGTTCTGCAATACGAAGAGAAACCCGGCAAGCATCTGTGGGGCTTCTGGCAGGATCACCTGCCGACCGGCCTCAAGCTGCTGCTGCCTGACTAAATGAGCTTAGCGGTCATAGCGATCCCTCAGAGAAGCAGCCATTGCATCCAAGGCATCATGCGGCTCCTCATAGACGTGCAAGATCTGGCGCGGCGGGCCTGCCCACTGCGCCAGGGTCTGCTTCAGGCGCTCTACCAGACGCTCAGCCGTGAATCCCGGTATGAGCTCGGCCAAGCTCGCTGTCCGGTCCTTCGTTACTCGAGGCGGCGCATCCGCTTCATTGCCCGAATGTCCTGCGGCAAGGGCATAATACTCCCTGACACGATTGGCCCTCTCCTGACCGCTTCCTTCTGCATTAATGAAGGCTTGTACGGCATAGGCCCGCGTTTGCCGCCTTTGGGCTATCCCGCAAAACTTCAATCCTCCTATGCTCAAATCATATTCTCCCGGACAATAGGCCCCCTGCACCTCACCCACGCCTACATCATCTGCTGAAGAAACCGCAGCAGCGATCCAGCGATACATCCGGTCGAAATCTTCATAGATGTCGATCCGTCCCGGCGGCTTGGGCACCAGCATGGTAATGTTGACTACGCCAGCGTCCAGGGGCACGGCGGCTCCTCCGGAGTTGCGGACCGCAACTTCAATACCCTGCTGCCGCAAATGTCGGATAGCTTGCTCCGCTGCAGGGAGCTTCCGATCCCGCAATCCCAATATGAGCGCTTGCTGATGCCGCCAAATATGCACTTCAGGCAGCTCCCCCTGCCCGACTTTTCTCCCCCTGAGCTCTTCATAGGCAAAAGGAATCAGGGCGTCTCCCGTCAATGGATCTGTTCTTTCGACGATACGGTATGAGCCTTCTGCCAGCCAGAATGATGGTTCCATTTTCCCCCGCCTCCCTATTTCCTTGCTTCGCTCTTACAGGAATTGAGCGATGAATGTCGAATTTTAGCATACCCTTATATTTTTGGAGATCAGAAAGGAGTTTTCCCCATAATGCCATGTGTAAAATGCGGAGTCAATTTGGACCCCCATGCCTTGTTCTGCCCACAATGCGGGACTAGACAAGAAGAAAGCAGCGAATCCGCTGCTGCGCAAGAGGCTGCAGCCGCCGAGCAAGCTGCAGGAAGCAACAGCCAAAGCCGACCTGCTAATGATACCGTTGCGAAAGTACAGGAGAATGTCAGCAAAGCCTCGAAAGAGTACTGGGCATTCTACAAAGCAAAGCTGAAGCGCCCTGCTGCCGGCAGTGAACAGAGCAGTGCGGATCAGTGGGTGAACGGCATCATTACCGTTGTGCTTACCGCGATCATGCTTCCTCTATCGATGTATCTACTTTACCAGATTCATAATGAGTACATAAGCGGATTTTTCATGACGGGCTACGGGCTGTTCTCTACTCCATTCACGACACTGCTTGTGCGCCCCTTCTTCGTCATCCTCGTATTGCTTGCAGTTATATACGGCGCGATTTATGTCTCCACACGACTGATGAAGAGTGAATACAGCTACAAGGATGTCCTTGGCCGATTCGGCGCCTACTTGGTTATCCCGATGTCTCTGCTGGCTGTGATGCTGCTCTTCAGCTTAATTGGGGTGTACCAAGCGGCCGCGCTCTTCTTGCTTCTCGGCTTCTTGGGTGCTGGCACGGCCATCAGCTATACGATTTACTCCCTGCGCAACAAGGATTCGGCGCAAGGACTCGATCCCTTCTACGCTGTTCTCTTCACTTATTTGATCGTAGGCATCCTTTATTGGATCATCAGCTAATGCAGCAAAGCGAAAAAAGCTGCCCCCATCGGAACACCGGTTGGGGACAGCTTTTTTTCGGCTATTCATCTTAACGCAGCGCTTCCGCTGCTTTGTCGAGCAGATCAGATGTTGCTTTCAAATTGCCGTGCATGTTTTCGACCAGCTTCTTCATTTCTTTCATATGTGCTTGTACAGCCTTCTTGTCTTCCTTCTTCTTCGCTTGAAGCAGCGCTTCCCGCTCTGCCATCAGCTTTTGGCCCAGCTCCTTGTTCGCAGCACTCAGCTTTTTCAGCTCATCATGATAGCCCTTCACCGCTTGAATGCCCCTTATATTGCCTTTTTCGGCGGCAATCAGGGTCTGCTCGAACAAGGCCTCTTTCTTCTCCATGACTTGCATCATCAATTCGAAGTGCTCGGATTTCTTCTCTTTTTTGTGGGGCCAGCCATGCGCATGCGCATGACCATGTCCTTCATGCTCCGCATGGTTATGCCCCTCGGTCGAATGATCCGGGTTTGCCGCCAGGGACATTCCGCCTCCACTTGCCATGAGCAGCACAGCTAGTCCTGCAGCCAGCCATTTGTTCACCATTGACGTCCACTCCTTCTTTGCTTGTAACTTCTGAATTGCTGACTATCTTAAGATGTCCCAATTCATAAAAAAAGTTTCATGTTCATCGCTCTTCTTAAATATTCACGCAAAAAAAACGGCTCGTTCCGAAGAACGGGCCGCCCTTTTCTCCTACTATTGCTTGATCGCGTTCGTTGGGGCATCATCCAATATAAAGCGCAACAAATCCCCGTAGATGATTTCATCCGAATAATTCAATGCTGTTCCCGCTCGCTCAATTCCAGGCTCGCATGCTGCAAGTTCGATCTCCGAGCCGTCCGCCCGATTGTAGCAAATTTCCGAAGTGTACACGTGGTCCTCATTCACAAAGCTGCCATCTCGGAAAATCGCAAATGGTACGCGGTTCTCTGCGAACAGATCGTAGCCGAAGGATAAATGGTCGCCATCCGTAATGCCTAGCAAGTGAAGCAGCGTTGGACGAACATCAATCTGACCGCCAACCGTACTCAGCGTCTTGCCCTCATGCCCCGGAATATGAATAATCAACGGCACCCGCTGAAGCTGAGCCTGTTCATACGGGGTAATCTCGCGGCCGAGAATTTCGGCCATGGCTTTCTTGTGATTTTCCGATATCCCATAGTGATCGCCATATAAAATAAAAATCGAATCCTCGTACAGCCCAGCATCTTTCACCTGCTCCATGAAATGCTTCAGGGCCTCGTCGAAGTAACGCACGGTAACGAAATAGTTGTCCACGGATGCATCCCCTGTTTCCGCCGGATCGATTAACGCGTCTTCCGGCTCATACTCATACGGGAAGTGATTCGTCAGGCTGATGAATTTGGCATAAAATGGCTGTGGCAGCTGTTGAAGAAGCGGCATGGACTGTTCGAAGAAATCCTTGTCGCGCAGCCCCCAGCCTACCGAGTTTTCTTCGGTTACTTCATAATAGCTCTTATCGAAGAAATGATCGTATCCCAGTGTGTCATACATCAGGTCGCGATTCCAGAATGTTGCGTCATTGGCATGAAACGAAGCACTCGTATACCCGTACTTCTTCAAAATTTGCGGTGTAGCAAGGAAACGGTTCTGCGTATGCGTGAAAAACACAGCGCCGCTCGGCAGCGCAAACATCGAATTGTCCACGATAAATTCGGAATCTGAAGTTTTGCCCTGCCCGGTCTGGTGGTAAAATTGATCGAAATAATAGCTGTCTTGGGCTAACGCATTCAGATATGGCGTGATCGCTTGCCCATTTAATTCCCGGTACATGACGAAACCTTGCAGCGATTCCATGGAGATCAGGAATACATTCTTCCCTTCGGCTGCACCGAATAGCGGCGAGCGCACATCCTGCTGACGTTGGGCCAAATACGATTGCGCGCTCTCCATGTCCGTACTGTCTGCAAATACGCGCCTCGTCTCCATCCTGGAGTTCATTACGAGATCATAGAGATGATAATTCATGGTGCCAATATTCTTCACAATCAGCTGCCGATCAAACGACCGGGACAGCAGCTGAGGCCGGGCTACTTCTGCCATCGCCCAAGTAATTAACAGCAGACAGGCGATAACGGCGAATCCCTTATATAGCTGTGGCCGCGGAAGCTGAACTCTGATACGTCTGCGACCGTACAACAGAAAGAGCAGAACAAAGAAGCCGGTAAAAATAAACAAATCGAACCATTCCAGTATGGTGACCACACTGCTGCCCAGACCATTCGTGTTGCGCTTCTGATACAAGACAGGCAGCGTTATAAAGTCATTGTAAAATCGAAAATACCATATGTTGACCGCAAGCAGCGCGGAAGTCAAAAAGCTGACGGCCAAAGCGGCAATATGCTGCCTTCGGCGGAAAATCAAAAAAGCAATTCCCAGCATCAGCATAGTCGAGCCGAGCGGATTAATCAGCATCATCCACTCCTGATACAAGCCCGTTATAGATAAATCAAAATAATATCTTTGAACCACATACGTGTTAAGCCAAATCACGATTGTTGCCAAGGCGAATAAACGCCAATGCGACAGTCGATTTAGAGACTCGCTTCGCCGCAGCTCGGACAAGTCCTTTCCCAGCATGGTTAACCCTCCTGTCCCTGTATTCCACTCCAAAGTTCTCTTATATACATGAATCCCCTATACTATTAACGCATTGTAAAGAAAAATGTTGCAAAACGCTACCGCGAAAACACCCGGCAATTCGCCCAAATATAGACAAAAAGATAAATGTAATCCTTCTACCTGCTGTTAACGCCGTCTTGCATTTTCTTTCACTGTAATTGGACATTTTTTCGCCAGTTGAAACACCAATCCGCATTTTTTGGGCTGATCCGCTGCAAAAAAAAGAAGCATGCGCCTCCACACAAAGCATGTCTCATCCAAACATCGGGCTAATCCTTCCCCGAAACAAGCTCTTGCAGCGCCGAATCCAGCTCCGGATAACGAAAGGAGAAGCCTTCCTCCAGCGCCCTTTTCGGCACAACTCGTTGTCCTTGCGTGAGCAGATCCGCCATTTCCCCGAATATCAGCCGCAGCATCAGGGCCGGCACAGGAAGCCAATGCGGCCGCTTCAAAACCTTAGCCACCGCTCGCCCAAACTCGTCATTCTGAACCGGCTCGGGAGCGGTCATATTGACCGGACCCTCTACTTGTTCTTGCCCCAGCAAGAAGACGGCAAGTGCCGCCCAATCACGCACATGAATCCATGACATCCACTGCTTCCCGCTCGCAATCGGCCCTCCTGCGCCCAACCGATAGGGAAGGAGCATCTTGCCGAACGCGCCGCCGTCCCGGCCGAGCACAACTCCCGTTCGCAGCTTGACCAAGCGAACACCCTTGATCAAGTCAGCCTCCTGTTCCCACTGTTTGACTACATCTGCCAGAAAGTCCTTGCCTGCCATGCCGGATTCCTCTGTAAAGGTCGCGTGAGCGGAGCAGCCGTAATAGCCGATTGCCGATCCTTGCAGGAACGCCTTGGGCTTCCGTTCGGCTTGTTCCACCCAACGGGCAAGAGCTGCGGTAGACTCCAACCGGGAACGAACTATACGCTGCTTGGCGACGGCTGACCAACGCTGGTTGATCGTCTCACCAGCCAAGTTGATGACTGCTTCTATTCCTTCCAGACAGGCCGGCTCCTGCTCCAGCCTCTTCCACGAAACAGACGGCATGTCCAACTGATCAGTCTTGCGTGTAATGAGCACCGGCTCGTGCCCCTGATTGACTAGCTCCTTCAGCAAATGCCGACCCAGAAATCCGCTTCCCCCCGCTACGGCTACTCGCATGGGCAACTCTCCTTCCCTCAAAAAAACAGCTTAAATAAAAAGAACCAGCGAAAAGGAGAACGCGCTTCCAAACTTGTGCTGAAGCATTCGCGCACACAACAAGCTCACGGATGTGGTCGCTCTATGCCGTTCAATCCAAGATTTTCGCTGCTCCATTTCGCAGGCTCATTAGCGGCGTATACCTGCCTATGTTAAAAAAGCTCCCTTGCGGAAGCTTGAGTGCTGCTTGAAATTGTCACCATTTATTGGTTTTCCAATTCTTCCTTGCTGACCAGATCAACCAAAGCGGCTACAGCCTGCTCCGCATCCGCGCCTTCTGCGCTAATCTCCACTTCAGTTCCTGAACTGATTGCCAGGCTCATGATACCCATGATGCTTTTGGCGTTTACTTTCTTATCGCCTTTTTCCACAAAGATTTCCGCAGAGAATTTATTCGCTTCCTGTACAAATAAAGCCGCTGGTCTTGCATGGAGACCTGTCTTCAGCTTCACAACCACCGGGCGTTTCGTCATTCGCTCTTACCCCCTACACCAAATGTCATAAGTCAAGTTACGCACAAGTAACGCACGAATTTCGAGCATTTTACAATATTATAGCATTTTTAGCTACAGAACACTAGAACCTTTGCATATTTATAAATTTCGAAGTTTATCTGCCATTTCGTCAATCTTGCGCAATCTGTGGTTCACCCCGGATTTGCTGACCTTGCCTTTGAGCATCTCGCCCACTTCCTTCAGGTTCATGTCGGGGTGCTGCAATCGGATCTCGGCAACCTCCCTCAGCTTGTCAGGCAACTGGTCAAGGCCGATGGCGCGATCCAGAAACTTAATGTTCTCAATTTGGCGAACCGCTGCGCCGATCGTCTTGTTCAGGTTCGCCGTTTCGCAATTGACGAGCCGATTGACCGAATTGCGCATGTCGCGCATGATGCGCACATCCTCGAACTTCAACAACGCTTGATGGGCACCAATAATATTGAGGAACTCGATGATTTTTTCGCCTTCCTTGATGTAGAGAATGTACCCCTTCTTGCGTTCCAGACAACGGCTGCTGATATCGAATTGTCCGGTCAGGCTGCATAGCGCCTGGCAGTGCTCCTCGTACAATGTCGCTATCTCCATGTGATACGATGCGCCTTCCGGATTATTGACCGATCCGCCTGCGAGAAACGCACCTCTCAAGTATGCCCGTCTACAGCAGGTTTTGCCAATAATCTGCGGGTCGATTCCCGGAGTGAACTGAAACCCCTCCGATACGATTCGAAGTTCCTGCAGGATCTCTTCGACACGATAGGGTATGCGCACAATATAGACGTTGTTTTTTTTCAGCCGCATTTTTTTCCGGACCAACAGCTCGCCATGCACTTGAAACAGCTTCTTCAGCAAACTGTAGATGCGTCTGGCGATAGCGGCATTCTCCGTGGAGATATCGAGCTGTACCCGTTGATTGGAAGATAATTGTACCGTGCCGTTCATCCGGATCAGCGCGGATAGTTCTGCCCGTTCACAACACGATGAAGCTTCGATCAGGGTTAATTCTTTTTTCGTAGCTGCAGCGAATGACAAGGTCCTTACCTCCTCTTCGACATTCCTTGCACAACCAACCGATGAATATGGTCGCTAAGCTTCTCGGCATTATGCCGAAGATAGGTTTGGAAAAGAACCAATTCATCTGCAATGACCTTATATCCCCGCTTGGTTACTTCCTCCCCATCCAGCTGAACCGCTTTGGCTCCTTTCTCTGCGTAGCGCTGCTGCACATCCTCGGGAATCGTCCCGTTGTTGACGATGACATAATCGAATAAACGATGCCCGACATGCCGATATACGGCATTTAGATGGTCGCTTACTGTGTAATCATCGGTCTCCCCAGGCTGCGTCATCACATTGCAAATGAAGAGCTTCAATGCGTCGGATTGCACAATTTCCCGGGCAATGCCGGGCACCATTAAGTTCGGCATGATGCTTGTGTACAAGCTCCCGGGGCCTATCAGGATCGCGTCAGCCTGCTGTATAGCCTTCACGGCATCCTCCAGGGGGCGGACATCGGCCGGCTCGATCATCACCTTGCGAATTTTTCCGCGCGCTTTCGGAATTTGCGATTCTCCTACAACCATCGTGCCGTCCATAAGCTCGGCCTTCAACACGATCGCTTCACCGGCAGCAGGCAGCACCTGTCCCCTTACTGCAAGCACGCGGCTCAATTCTTTGATGCCTGTGACGAAGTCGCCGGTAATCTCATTCATCGCTGCAAGAATTAAGTTGCCCAAACTATGTCCCGCTAAACCGTTACCGTTTTCAAAACGGTATTCGAGCATCTTCGCCAGCATCGGCTCCACATCTGCCAGCGCAATCAGCACATTCCGTATATCTCCCGGGGGAGGGATATGAAGCTCAGACCTGAGAATGCCTGAACTCCCTCCGTCGTCTGCTACCGTTACGATTGCGGTGATATCAAGAGGCTTATTTTTCAATCCCCGAAGCATCACGGAAAGGCCGGTTCCCCCGCCGATCACGACGACGCGAGGCAAGCTGTCCCGCCCTGATTCCGTCTTCATCGTTTCACCTCATCACATTATCGCTCGCTGTCTCTGTGGCTCACCCGAACAATCTCAGATTCGCCGCTGCCCAGCATCTTGCCCAAATACTCTGCTATGGCCACTGAACGATGCTTGCCTCCAGTACAGCCTATGCCAACTACAACTTGACTCTTGCCTTCCTTGGCGAACTGGGGAATTAAAAATTGCAGCATATCGAGCAGCTTTGTAAGAAACTCCTGCGTTTCCGGCCATTTCATGACATACTCATAGACCTCCTGGGTCTGGCCGGTATTCGGACGCAGCGCCTCTACATAGTGCGGATTCGGCAAGAAGCGCACATCAAAGATCAAATCCGCATCAATCGGAATCCCGTATTTGAAGCCGAACGATATCACATTCACGGAAAGCGAGCTTTGCTCCAAATTGGAGAATCGACTGGCTATCTTCTCCTTCAGCTGCAGCGGCTTCAACGAGCTCGTGTCGATGACCTGTGTAGCCAGACCCTTCAGCTCTTCCAGCAGCTTGCGTTCAGCCCGGATGCCCTCGAGGGGCAATCCTTCCGGCGCCAGCGGATGGCGCCGCCGGCTTTCCTTGTAACGCTGGACTAGGACACTATCCGTTGCATCCAAGAATAAGATTTCATAGCTTAACGTATAATTCTCGCGTATATACTGCAAGGTTTCGGTCAAGGTCGTAAAAAATTCCCGACCCCTCAGGTCGATTACCAGAGCTACCTTGGCAATTCTCCCTTTGGAGTGCTCAATCAGTTCTGCAAATTTGGGAATCAGCACAGGCGGCAAATTATCGACACAGAAAAAACCCAAATCCTCCAGACTCTGTACGGCGATCGTCTTGCCTGCGCCGGACATGCCGGTAATAATGACCAGTTTGGACAAGGCGTTCGTATCTGTCATGCCGCTCTCCCTCTTTCCTTCTTAATTAAGCCGGTTTAACGAAGCAGCAGGCCTGCCGCCCCGATCATGCCGGCGTCATTCCCGAGCTCAGCCGGAATAATATCGACATTCTCCTTCGCTTTCGCTGGTGTAAACTTCTCGAACACCTCACGAATGGCGTCAAACAAAATATCCCCTGCTTTGGACACTCCCCCGCCTACGATAAAGCGCTGCGGGTTTAACGTGACAGCTACCAGGGACATCGACTTGCCCAAATAATATGCCGCGCGGTTAATGATGCGCAGCGACACTTCATCGCCAGCTTTGGCAGCATCAAACACGTCCTTGGCTGTAATGGATTCAAGCAAGGACAAGGACGTGCGGTCTCCGCGCTCTACAGCGTCTTTTGCCATACGGATAATGCCCGTTGCCGAGGATACAGTCTCCAGGCAGCCTTGTTGTCCGCAGCCGCACTGGATGGCTTCCAAGTCCGGCACGATCGACAAGTGTCCGAGCTCGCCCGCCATACCTGCGCCGCCTTCGTGAATCTTGCCGTTAATGATAATGCCTCCGCCGACACCTGTACCGAGCGTGTAGAGAACAACGTCCTCAAATCCGCGGCCGGCTCCGCCCCACACTTCTCCTAATGCAGCCACATTGGCATCGTTGTTGAATTTGATCGGCACGCCCAGCTCCTCGGAAAGCCATTTGCCCATCGCCACATTGTTCAAGGCGCTGATATTGGCGGATAGATGCATAAATCCTTCTTTGAAATCCATAAAGCCGGCAACTCCAATGCCCACGCCCACAACTTGCTCCCACGCAAATCCGGCATCAGAAGCAACCTTGCGCACGTAGTCCGCAATGTTCTGCAGCACCCGTTCTGTTCCCTCGGCCGTTCCGGTAGGACCTTCAAACTTGTAAAGCAGCTGTCCTTCCCCGTTGCAGGCGCCAACCTTGATCGTGGTTCCGCCGAGATCCACACCGATATATACTTTCTTGTCCATCCCAACACACCTCATTCTCTGGTTATCAAGCAGGGCAAGAGACAGGCTCGCGCTGCGCCCGTCTCTTCACCTTGTGTCTGCAATATTCACTTGCCCTTGCACGGGCTCAGCCTTACAAGCTTTGGCTCCAGTCATGCGTGGCGCTGCCTTCCAAATACCGCTCACAGTCCAGCGCTGCCATGCAGCCAGAGCCCGCCGCTGTAATCGCCTGGCGATACGTATGGTCCTGCACGTCGCCGCAAGCGAATACGCCTGGAATATTCGTCCGGCTTGTACCGGGCTCAACAAGAATATAGCCTGTTTCGTCCGTGTGAATGGCTCCGCCCAGGAATTTCGTATTAGGCGTGTGGCCGATTGCTACGAAAATGCCGTCTGCCTCGAGCAGCTCTTCTTCGCCAGTGGCATTATCCCGAACCTTCAAGCCTTTCACACCATTCTCTGCCGCTACAACCTCAACAGGAGTCTTGTTCAGGCTCCACACGATTTTCTCATTCTCGCGAGCCCGATCCTGCATAATCTTGGAGGCGCGCAGCTCTTCACGGCGGTGCACGATGCGCACTTCCGAACCGAAGCGAGTAAGGAAATTCGCCTCTTCCATAGCCGAGTCTCCGCCTCCGACTACAATAATCTTCTTGCCGCGGAAGAAGAATCCGTCACAAGTCGCACAGGTGCTGACACCGCGTCCAATGTTGTCCTTCTCGCCAGGAATGCCCAGCAGCTTCGCGCTGGCTCCCGTAGAAATAATAACCGACTTCGCCTTCAACTCGCCCATGCCCTCCACCTGCAGCGTGAACGGCTGCTCGTTGAAGTTCACTTCGTTTACCCAGCCTGTCTTGAATTCGGCGCCGAATCGTTCGGCCTGCTTGCGCATATTGTCCATCAGCTCAGGACCCATGATGCCATCCGGAAATCCCGGGAAGTTCTCGACTTCTGTAGTCGTTGTCAATTGGCCGCCCGGCTCCGGCCCTTCGATGACAAGCGGGTTCAAGTTCGCTCGAGCCAAGTATATCGCAGCCGTCAATCCTGCCGGACCCGTTCCGATTATTACAGCATTGTACATCCTCATCATCTCCTCACTATTTATCCCACGAAAGTGATGCGTTCCTTCGAAGCGTTTTCCTGGTACTTTCGCGGGGCCCGATTTTTTACCCACGAAAGTGATGCGTTCCTTCGAAGCGTTTTCCTGATACTTTCGCGGGGCCCGATTTTTTTACCCACGAAAGCGATGTAATTCTTCGAAGCGTTTTCCTACTTTCGCCAGACCCCCGACATTTACGACAAGTATGTTTTCCATATTGCCTGCATTTTGCTTTGCAACCCGCATGTCTCATCAATCAGCTTGGCGTTCTTGCCGATGGTGGAACCCGAGACACCATAGAGCTCGGACAACTCCTTCATCGTCACGCGTTTTGAATGCATCTTCGCTGTCAAATATTCCAAGGCGGCCGCCCATCCTTTGGACTTGCTGATTCTCGGCACGTCCGGATATGCCTTGCTTAAGTATTCCACCCACAACGTTTGCATATCATGCCGCTGAATGAGGTCATACCGACCGTCCATCGCCTGCAAGGCATCTTCCAGCACAGATTGCCAGGCCGGCTTCCACACCGGCAGACCGGGACCGGGTCCATCCTGTGCGGCAATAACGGTCTTCTTGCCGCCCATCAGCGCCTTAACCGGTTCTTTGACACCAGCGGCTCGCAGGACGAATACGGCAACCCGCTTCAAATAATCATCCTCGTCCGGCTCAAGCAAAAACCGATGAAGCGTAGCCTTCACTTCCTCATCCGCAATCATACTGAGTGCCTGCATGACGTGCAGCTTCGTTGCCTGGTCTCCATGGCGCAGCGCCCAGATAAAGGAGGAGCGAACAAGCGGGTCCTTCTTCACTTCTTCCGGAATAGCCCCGTCCACCTGTTCGAAGTACTTGAATTTCTCCTCGAACGGAAGCTGGTACTGATAAGGCAGCTTTTGTCCGGGAGGGCGCTGCGTCAGACTCGCCCACTCCTTCAGATAAAATTCGGCGATCACCGAACCCGGATGGTGCTTCTTCAGCGATTTCCAATGGCGACGGGCATCCTCAAGCTTGCCCAGGTTAAAGGCCGCTACCGCTGCGAAATGAAGGACGCTGGGCTCGTCATGATGCATGCCGCTGCGAATCAGTCTGACGAAATGCCGGTAAGCTCCTTCTTGATCGCCCAGAATCCCCAGTGTCGTCGCAAGCTTATAAGTATGATCCATGTGAAATGGGTACAGCTTGCCGAGCAGCTCCTTCACGCCAGTTAGCTCGTCATGCCGCTTGGACTGCTGCAGGACCACAGCCAGGTTGCACAAGGCATGAAGATTCCCTTCATCATGCTCCAGCACTTCACGAATGGTCGCAATGCATTGCTTGAAGTCCCCCATATAATAGTAAGCCAGAGAAAGGTTGTTTCGTGCGGCCAAAAAAGTAGGATTTTGCTTCACCAGCTTCTCCAGTTTGCGCGTTGCCTCGGCGAACCTCCCTTCCTCCAGCAGCATGCGGGCCTGATCATGCTCGAACAAATGCTCCCGGCACTTGATGTTGCGCAGCTCAGCGGGCCGCTTGAGCTCCAAGCTGAGCATCTCCAGCATTTCCTCCGCTTCCTCGAGAAACTGGCCGTTTGAGTCAAGCTCCAGGTATTGAATCAACTGCTCCTCCGCCCGCTCAAACTGTTCCATATTGGCATAATTATTAGCCATATAGTAAAAGCATTCCGTCATGTCCGGATCTATGCTTTCCAGAATCATTCGCAAAATTCGATTCGATTCCTCATAATTGCCAAGCTCCGAATAAATCCCGGCCAGGTTGCAATAATTGACCGGATTATACGGCTCATATTCGGCAGCCCGCCGAAAATACTTCAAGGCCTTATCATAATGGAAGCGATCAAGAGATTGCACGGCTCGCTCGAAAAAGAAAGTGGCATCCATCTTGAGGTTAATAATATTTTGTTGTCCGGATTGGGCCACGCGCTCTTTCCTCTCCATGCAATAAGGCACCTCCATTTATCCAGAAAATATTCCAGCGGGCGGCTCGCAACGGACTACCTGCTGTTTCGAATAGCCTGCCCTTACACCCCGCCGGACTTGAACAGCGTACTGATCGAGCCGCCTTCGATGATAATGTGAATCGCATCAGACAGCAAATGGGCCATGGAAATGACCTTGAACCGGTCCGAGCAATCGGCCGGCAGCATGATCGAGTCCGTGACCACGACTTCCTTAATATTCGGGTGATCGAGCTTGCGGATCGCATCGCCGGAAAAGAGCGGATGCGTAGCGCAAACATACGCATCATTCGCCCCTCGTTCCTTCAATCCCTCCACGACATTCACGATGGTGGAACCCGTATCAATCAGATCCTCGATAATGATCGGCGTTTGTCCTTCGACTTCCCCAATAACATGGGTGATAACCGACTCATTATGCTTCGGACGCTTCTTGATCATAATGGCAAATGGCGCGTCCAAGTAGTTAGCCAGCTTCTCCGCAGTGGTTGCTCGGCCGGCATCCGGGGACACGACAATCGGATTTTCGATTTTTTTCGCCTTCAAATAGTCTGTAATCAGGTCAAGCGCAGTCAAGTGATCAACGGGAATGTTGAAAAATCCTTGAATCGCGGCAGCATGCAAATCAATGGTCATGACACGATCAGCGCCTGCTGTCGTAAGCACATCGGCTACCAGCTTGGCCGAGATCGGTTCGCGGGGAGCGGATTTTCGCTCCTGCCGGGCATAGCCGTAATACGGGATAACCAGATTGATCGTCCTGGCGCTGGCGCGCTTCGCTGCATCAATCATGACCAGCAGCTCTACAAACATATCGTTAATCGGATGAGAGAAAGATTGCACTAAGAACACATCACAGTTCCGAACCGATTCCTCGTAGTGAACGTAAAATTCGCCGCTCTTGAACCGGGAAACATTGATTTTGCCAAGGGAAACGCCCAGCTCCTGGCACATTCGTCCCGCAAGCGCGGGGTTGGATGAACCGCTGAATATTTTGATGTTGCCGCTACTACCCATTTACCATGACCCTCCTGCGTTTTTTCCTCGCTCCTATGACTCATGTCCCATTATACATCGAAACCTTCGACAAGAAAAATCAACTTGATGGCTTTTTTGCTCGGCAAATGTCGGAAACCGCACCTAATCCTGAGCTCTGCTACTGCTTCTTCTGTCCGTGCCGGCTGCGCAGAACGGCCAGCACCTCATCAATCGGCAGCTTTTGCTCGCGGAGCAGCACCAGCCAATGGAAGAGCAAATCGGCGCTCTCGTTGCTCAATTCCGCGGCATCGCGATTTTTGGCGGCAATGATGACTTCCGCCGCTTCTTCCCCGACCTTCTTCAAGATTTTGTCGACACCCTTCTCGAACAGATAGGTCGTATACGCACCCTCCGGCATTTCCGCTTCGCGTTCCGCAATCACTTGCTCCAGGCGGTTCAGGATCGCATAGCGGTCTCCCGTCTCGGCCGAATCCTGCGCCGAACGCTCTCCTGCCGGTACGAAACAGGAATACGTTCCGTTATGGCAAGCCGGTCCTGCGGGAACTACGTGGATCAGCAGCGTATCCTGATCGCAATCCTGGTACAGCTCCACAATGCACTGGATATTCCCGGAAGTAGCGCCCTTGTGCCACAACTCCTTGCGCGAGCGGCTCCAGAACCAAGTTTCTCCGGTTTCCAATGTCTTGGCCAGCGATTCCTTATTCATGTACGCCATCATTAACACTTCTTTGCTTACAGCGTCCTGCACGATCGCCGGAAGCAAGCCGTTCTCATCCCACTTTAGCTGTTCCGCCCATTGATCCGCATTCGCCACTGTATACTTGCCTGCCGTCATCGGACTTCCACTCCCTTCTCCCGCAAATATTGCTTCACCTCATGTATCGATACTTCTTTATAGTGAAAAATCGAGGCCGCTAGGCCCGCATCAGCCGCTCCTTCTGCAAACACCTCGTGAAAATGCTCTTCCCGTCCCGCTCCGCCGGACGCAATAACCGGGATGCCTACGCTTTCCGATACCGCGCGCGTCAGCTTCAAGTCGAAGCCGTCCTTCGTTCCGTCCGCATCCATACTTGTCAGCAGCAGTTCTCCCGCACCGTACTCCTCCATGCGCTTGGCCCACTCCAGCGCGCGAATGCCTGTAGCATTGCGGCCGCCATGCGTATAGACTTCCCATTCGCCCCATTCCGGGTTGAATTTGGCGTCAATGGCGACCACGATGCACTGTGCGCCGAATTTGCGCGCCCCATCCGATACCAATTGCGGATTTTTGACGGCAGCAGTATTGACGCCGATCTTGTCAGCGCCAGCCCGAAGCAGCCGCTTCATATCATCGACGTGGCTGATGCCTCCGCCTACTGTGAACGGAATCGTGATTTCGCCTGCTGTCCGGCGCACCACTTCTACCATCGTGGCACGTCCTTCATAGGAGGCGGAAATGTCAAGAAATACGAGCTCGTCCGCTCCCTCTTGATCGTACAAGGAGGCCAGCTCCACCGGGTCGCCGGCATCGCGCAAATTGACAAAGTTGACGCCCTTGACTACCCGGCCGTCCTTCACGTCCAGGCAAGGGATGATCCGTTTCGCAAGCATGCGATCGTCTCCTTTTCCTCTACAGTATGGTTGTCTTGCTCCAGCGCCTTAACGCTTCAGCGCTGCCAGCGCCAAGTCCAGTTGAATCGCGCCGGTGTACAGCGCTTTGCCGACAATCGCACCGCTGACGCCCTCTGATGCATAGCCAGCCAGACGCTCCAAATCCTCCAGGCGGCTGACGCCGCCCGATGCTATGACACTGCGGCCGGATACTTGCGCCAATCGCACAATTGCCTCGACATTCGGCCCCTGCATCATGCCGTCACGGGAAATATCGGTGAAAATAAACGTTTCCGCCCCTTTGTCGGCCAGCGCTTTGGCCAGTTCTTCCGCTTTCACCTCGGATGTTTCCAGCCATCCTCTTGTAGCCACGTACCCGTCACGGGCATCGATGCCAATCGCAACTCGATCAGCGTGCTTCGCCAGCGCCTCTTCGACAAAGGCCTGATCCTCTATGGCCGCCGTGCCTAGAATGACTCGCTGTACGCCTGCCTGCAGCAGCTTTTCGACGGCAGCCATCGAGCGAAGGCCTCCGCCCACTTGCACAGGCACTTGTACGGCTGAAGCAATCTCCGCGATCGTCTCTTCGTTGACCGGCTGTCCGGCCTTGGCGCCGTCCAAATCCACCAGATGGATCCAGGACGCTCCCTGCGCCTCCCAATCCTTGGCCACTGCCGACGGACTGTCATGATAGACGGTCTCCTGCGCATAATCTCCCTGGATCAGACGCACGCATTTCCCGCCTCGAATATCTATTGCCGGGTATATCACAAACTCGCTCATGTTCCGGTTATCCTCCATTCTTCGTCAGCTTCAGGAAATTGTCCAGCAGCTTCATGCCGGTGGCGCCGCTCTTCTCCGGGTGAAACTGCATGCCGTACACATTGTCTCTGCCTACGATGGCTGTGACCTTGCCGTGATAATCCGTGCTGGCCAACAAGTCCTCCGCCTTGTCAACCTGGACATGGAAGGAATGGACAAAGTACACATGACCTTCCTCCAGCCCGCCAAATATCGGAGCTTCCCGATGGTAGACGAGACGATTCCATCCCATATGCGGAATCTTGAATTTGCCCTGAAAGCGAACAACGCGGCCTGGCATCAGGTCCAAGCCTTGATTCCGGCCGTGCTCCTCGCTCTCGGTGAACAGCAGCTGCATGCCAAGACAGATGCCAAGCAGCGGCTTCCTGCCTTGTGCGTATTGGCGGATGACATCCGGCAGATCGAGCTCTGTCAAATTGTGCATGGCGTCTCCGAAGGCGCCCACCCCCGGAAGGATGACGCCATCTGCTTCCAGAATTTCACGTGCGTCTGCCGTCAGCCTCGCTTCATAGCCCAGTCGTTCAACCGCCTTGCTGACGCTGTGCAGATTGCCCATCCCGTAGTCTATAATCGCGATCAAGGGTTACAGCACCCCTTTCGTGGAGGGCACACCTTGCACACGCGGATCGATGGTTGTCGCTTCATCCAATGCGCGACCGAGCGCTTTGAACACCGCTTCGATCATGTGATGCGTGTTCTGTCCGTAATGCACGATGACATGCAAGGTGATCCGCGCTTCCAGCGCAAACTTCCATAGAAACTCATGAATAAGCTCTGTAGTCAGCGTGCCAACCTGCGCGGAAGGGTACTGCGCCCGGTATTCCAGGTGCGGACGATTGCTGATGTCGATCACCACCTGCGCCAACGCTTCATCCATAGGCACGAAGACGTTGGCATAGCGCTTAATGCCCTTCTTGTCGCCCAGCGCTTCGCGCAGCGCCAGCCCTAGGCAGATGCCGATATCCTCAACTGTATGATGGTCATCAATCTCGATGTCGCCGTTCGCGTCCACCTGCAAATCGAAGTGGCCATGCTTCGTGAACAGGTCGAGCATATGGTTCAGGAATGGCACATCGCTCTGGATGTCGGCCTGCCCGGTGCCATCTACCTGAAAGGAGAGCTTGATTTGGGTTTCGTTGGTGTTCCGTTCAATGCTTGCCTTTCTTTGCTGCTCAGCCATCTTTACATCCCTTCCTTCTCAAGTCTGATCGCGATGGCACGGGCATGGCCTTCCAGGCCTTCACCGCGAGCCAACGTCATGATATCCGGCCCGGCTTCAGCCAGAGCCGCCTTGCTGTAATAGATAAGGCTCGTCTTCTTAAGGAAATCATCCACATTCAGAGGGGAGGCATATCGGGCAGTCCCGCCAGTAGGCAAAATATGATTCGGCCCTGCGTAATAATCGCCTACCGGCTCCGAGCTGTAAGGGCCGAGGAAGATGGCTCCCGCATTCTCGATGCGGCCAAGCAGCGCAAACGGCTCTTCCACGAGCAGCTCCAGGTGCTCCGGCGCGATCCGGTTCACGGTGTCCACACACTCGTCCAAGCTGTCGGCTACGATGATCGCGCCATTGTCGGCCAGCGAACGCGCGGCAATTTCCTTGCGCGGCAAGGATTCCAGCTGACGCTCAATCTCCTGCTGCACTTGTTCCGCCAGCTTGGGAGACGCCGTCACCAGCACAGCTTGCGCGAGCGCATCATGCTCCGCCTGCGAGAGCAGATCCGCTGCTACATAAGAAGGATCCGCATGCTCATCAGCCAACACGGTAATATCAGACGGACCAGCGATGCTGTCGATGTCTACCTTGCCATAGACATACCGCTTGGCCAAGGCCACATAGATGTTGCCCGGCCCGCATATTTTATCCACGGCCGGTATCGATTCCGTGCCATAGGCCATAGCCGCGATGGCCTGTGCGCCGCCTACCCGATAAATCTCCTGTATGCCAAGCTCCGCAGCGGCAACCAAGATATAAGGATTGATGCCGGGTTCGCCAGCTGTAGACGGCGGGGTAGCCAGCGCAATTTCCTTCACGCCCGCGACCTGCGCCGGAATCACGTTCATCAGCACGGAGGACGGATACGCTGCTGTCCCGCCCGGCACATACAAGCCTACACGCTTGAGCGGGCGAATCAACTGCCCGAGCATGCTGCCATCCGGCTGGCTGTCATGCCAGGAAAGCCGCTTCTGCTTCTCGTGAAAGCTGCGAATGCGGTCAGCCGCGCGGCGCAGCGCTTCGAGGAACACTTTGTCTACATCGCTGTATGCAGCCTGAATTACTGTTTCCTCAACACGAAAATCACGGATTTCCATCCGGTCAAACTGCTTCGTATATTGACGGAGCGCCTCATCGCCCTGCTCCGCGACAGCGGCCACGATTTGCTTGACCGCGTCATGCTGCGCTTCTGTGCCATAATCCAGCTGCTGCTCCTGCTTGTATGCAGCAGGCTTCATGATACGTACAGCCATGTCTTACCCCTGCCTTCCTCCGATTCGATCCTGGAGCCTGTCGCATAGCGCCTGGATGTCGGTATAATTCATTCTATAGCTCACCCGATTGGCAATCAGTCTGCTCGTAATCGGGAACATCTCCTCCATCTCTTCGAGCCCGTTCTCCCGAATCGTCTGGCCGGTCTCGACCATATCGACGATGCGGTCAGCCAAGCCGATCAAGGGAGCCAGCTCAATCGAGCCGTTCAGCTTGATGACCTCCACCTGCTGACCCTTCTCCCTGAAGTATTGGGATGCTACATTCGGGTATTTCGTCGCTACTCGCGGATGCATGACGGGCTTCCAATTCGGCATGCCTATGACGGACATGCGGCAGCGGGCAATGCCCAAATCGAGCAGCTCATACACATCCCGATTTTCTTCCATCAGCACATCCTTGCCGACTACGCCAATGTCCGCCACGCCATATTCGACGTAGGTCGGGACATCAACGGGCTTGGCCATAATAAATTCCATGCCAATTTCCGGCACCGGAATGATCAGCTTGCGCGAATCGTCCAAATCCTCGGGAATGGAAATCCCCGCTTCTCGAAACAGCTTCGAGGCTTGCTTATAGATACGCCCTTTCGGCATCGCGACTTTCAATCTGTTGCCCATCGTTGTTCCCCCCTGCCATTAGCGAAATTCCAGGATCTCATCGTAATCCGTGCGTGAAGCCGGCTTGTCCGCAGTCTGACGATCTGCTCCTTCGGTTCCGACAAATACAGATGCCTTCATCGTCTCAACCGCCACCCCGTCCTTGCGGCGCAACTCCATCGCCGTTTGCAAGGCCTCTTTGCGCCGGCTTTCCTCATACACCACAAGCACCCGACGATCTGTCTCCAGCGGACGATTGCCCACAATCTCCAATATGCGATTCACCTTGAGCGCAAATCCTGTTGCCGGCGCCGGACGGCCGAATTGCTGCAGCAGGTTGTCATAGCGGCCCCCGCTGCATACCGGGAAGCCAAGCTCTGCAGCGTAGCCTTCAAAGGTCATGCCCGTATAATACGTAAAATCGCCGATCATCGTCAGGTCAATCAGAACATGCTCCTTCAGACCATAGTCCTCAATCGCTTCCCATATCCGGCACAAATGCGCTATCGCACGCTGCGCTGTTTGGTCTTGTGACAGCGCGACAGCGTGCTCGCACACATCGCTGCCTCCCCGCAGCCGCAAAATGCCTTCCAGCTCCTGCTTCGCCCGATCGGTCAGCGGCAGTGTCCGAATGCGGTTGCGGTAGCCCACATAGTTGCGTTCCAGCAAATACGCCTTCAGCTCCTGCTGGGCGTCCTCATCCTCCGGCAAAGCCTCCTGCAGCAGCCCGTTCAGGAAGCCTACATGGCCCAGAGCAATCTTAAAGTTGCTAACCCCCGCCGCCTTCAATGATTCCACAGCCAGGGCCACGATCTCTGCATCGGCTTCCGGCGATTCATCGCCGACAAGCTCTACTCCTGTCTGGAAAAACTCGGCCTCCCGTCCCGCTTCATCCTCCAACGCGCGAAACACATTAGCGTGATAAGCCAAGCGGATCGGCAGCTCTTCCTCACGCAGCAGCGATGCGACGACTCGCGCAATCGGCGCGGTCAATTCGGACCGCAGCACCATCGTGGTGCCGCGCTTGTCCAGCAGCTTGAACAGCTTGCTGTCCATCGTCGAGCTTGAGACACCCACCGTATCGTAAAACTCCAGCGTCGGCGTGATGATCTGCCGGTACCCCCATTTTTCCATACAAGCGAGCGTGCTCCGCTCGATTTGTCGCAATCGAATGACCGCATCCGGCAAGTAATCCTTCACGCCGGTCGGCTTTTCAAATACTTTCGGCTTGGACACGTTCTCCATTCCTTTCCACACGATTATATACATAAAA
>NZ_BOVK01000003.1 GCF_018403685.1 Xylanibacillus composti | reverse complement strand
TGCTGGGCGTACCATAAAAAAAGCACCCTCGCTTACATGCGTGAGTGCTTCAGTCCTGCTTATTTTCTTCTTTCTTCGCCTTCTCCAGATTATCTTTGATTCTCTTTTCAATCTCCGGATCGGGATGGGACATAATCTCGATCCCTTCGCCGTCGTCTTCAAAACGATCCTCATTAATCGCCATCGACTACCACCTCCGCTACGATTTTTAATTTTCCGTTTGATTCATTTGCCTCGATTATACGGTATTCGAGTCCAGAATCAAGTAAGAATTCGTATTCTACATCCTTAAACTCGCTCAACACATTGACAGGTGCGCCCCTTGATTTAGATGGAACCAGAATTTCCATTTCAACCGATCCGTTGAACTTTTTGCCTTCGAGCATTGACGTGCTCCAGAAGCCCTTCTCCTTAAAGCGCAATCCAGGAAGATCTGCAGCATCCACCCCGAAAGGGTTTTTGCTCATACCGCGGAAGACTACTAAATTATCTTTGAGGTCAAACTTTTCGATCCCCGAGCTTATTCGCTCGGCAAGTTCACTAAGTCGCTTATCCCCAATATTTTCACGAAGATTCCGGTTGATATCCCTGTACGCGGGACCAGTATACATCGTTATCGAATTCGCCTCTTGCGCAGTCAATGACTCCAGCCATTGCGGAGTCACAAGCTTTTCCCACTCTTTGACCTGCTCAGGCGCGTTGAATGTTCGATACTCCTTTGTATGAATTATAGCATTTTCCGGTGGTTTCGGCGAATCTACATAATCTGCTCGCCACTGTTCATACGTGATGTCACCCGGCACATAATAGACGTCGCCATCCGCGCTCCGGGCGATCCGTTCGCCTACGTCGATCTCGTCTTCAAAATAGGGCACTGTTGTGCAGCGGCAGCGAGCATGGAAAGGTGGATAGTTTACGCCGACATCTATCTCCGACAATCGGAACACCTTACCGTCTAGCGGCCCGCAAATAGGGCATGTCCGGTCGTCGAGAGTAACCAATACCTCGTATTGATCAAGGATCCCAGATTCCTCGTAAGAACTCATCGTCGCCTGCTCAGCAAAGAAGGCTGTTTCGGTCTGCACTAATGTCCGTGCCCTGTTGTACGAAACTCTCATACGGTCAGCCAACTCTCGGCTCATTCGGTCGACGCTATCGCCTCGGATAAATCCCTGCGACAGTTTGGTGTGCAGCTCCTGCCGCAGCTTCGTGCGATCATCCCAGATCCTCTGCGACCAGTTGCGGCCATCGAGCTTCGTGCCAAGCACCTTTTCCAGCGCCTTGTCATCGATTCGCGCGAACGAGGCGCCGATGCCAGTACCACGCTGAATCTCATACATGGTCCGGTAATAGGTATCTTCATAGGCGCCACCCAGTAGACGTTCCACGCCCACCTGTTTGCTTCCGGCCAGTATTTCAATCTGCTGATTGATCTGCACCTGCAGCGCTTCGAGTCGGCTAACCCGGGTCCTGTAATAGACGTTGTTCAGTTGTTTCGTCCAACGTCCATCGGCGTTATTCTTGGCCTTATCAATAAACTCCTCGAGTGACATCTTAAATTCTTTCAACTCTCCCGAGCTTAGAAGGCGCTGTGCCTCGGCGTAGCTGATATCATTATTCTTAGCATAGCGGCCATAAAACGCTTCAATATCCCGCTGAATGGTACGCTGTGCCCGTTCATATTCACGTTGGAGCTCGTATTCATAGCCGTCGGCCTTGCGGTGCTGCCTGGCCGCGATCTGCCCGCTACGTTTTTGCCAATACGACTTCGGCTTCATTCTTCATCGCCGTCCTGGTCTTCTTCATCCTCCTCAACATTCCTACCGCTAAGTCCAGGGTACAGTTTCATTTCCTTTTCCCGCTGTTCCCTAAGGCGTGAGAGCTCTGCTTTCAAGTCTCTTACCCATGGGTGCTGCGCGACGAGCGTTTCGTCGGACAGTATGCCAAAGCTATCCTTGATACTACGAATGATGCTCTCTTCGTCGATCGGCATGTCCTTGTTAAATATAAACTCTACATCCTCACTGCTGTAATCGACGCCGGTTGTGTTGTACAGGTGCGTGTCCACAAACCAGCGGACCTGCTCCAAAGCTGCCTGGAACTCCGTCTCCATCAGGCTGGCATCCAGATCAAGATCCGAATATAGGAATCGCAAGGCGACGCCGGACGGCGCGCTGCCGAAGTTGGCCGCTTGAGTATCCACTCCGCGCCCGAACTCATAGATGTCCTTTCTCGACTGCTCCATATGCACTTTGTAGGCCTCAGTGTTGATCTCTATATCGACTGTGTCTACGCCCCCATCACCGTCAACAAATGCAATGCGATACTGGGATAAGTTCTTGCGAGCTTCCCCAGGATCCGTGCCAGAATAATTTTCAAACACGTAAATCGATTCTGGCAAGTCCTCGAGGTTGTTCGAGTTGTCCGACTTGTTGCGATCATAATCGTCCACCAATGACTTGACGAGCTCGATCAACGGCTGCTCTTCTTCGTTGTATTTCCATGCTATAAAGGGGACGCGATCCCAATTCATCCCCAAAACATCTTCTTCATCATTTTCTTTAACTGCCACAGTCACATGGGACTCATATTCCCCCGCCTCAACATCCGGGATCAACCCTCCGCTTTCGTACACATATCGCCAAACACCGTTCAGATCCCACCATTCCACCTTAGTGATGGTCTTCTGTGCGCTCCCTTCGTATACTATGACCTCATACCATCTGATCACAGCATCCAACACCGTATGCGCTTCGTCCTGCCAGATCGGAATGACTTCTTGGCTTTTCATCAACTTAAACGATAACCGACCCTCCTGATCGTAGTGAACGAACCACCAAGCGATCCCCTTATTTACTGCTTCCTTGCCGGTACTGGCTAGTTGGCGAAGCCGAGCTGGGGTGAAAATCTCTTTCCAGTGCTGGGCGTAAACGGGCTTGTCTGTCTGCACGCTCAAAGGCTTGCCCAACAAGTAACCAACCTTCTGGTCTGCCAACTTTCGAACAAAGCCATTCGCCAACCTGTTATTGGCCAAGTTCTCTACAGGAACCCTTTTCCCCTGATCGTCAATCGAGGTTCGCTTTCTATCGAGAATGTCGTTCTTGACCCGGTAGTAACGATCACCGATATTCATCCAGGCCAGTTTTTCACTCGCCCACCATTCAGTCAGTTCAATGTTGATGATGTCTTCCAACGATGCTGCTGTTTTCGCACCCCGGACGATAATCTCCGTAATTTCAATTTGCTGATCTTCCGGGAATAATAATGACATAACCATCACCTCTTTCGTTGTCCCGGGAAGTATACGCCGGATCTTCTGCCTGGCGCGAACGACAATACGACTGCATCCGCCCTATCCGGGGAATCCAGCCCGCGTTTTTTCATATCTTCCTTTCGTTCAAGCGCAATCTTGCCTTTCGATGTCATGCGGTACTTCCGCTGCGTTATTTGCGTAATCAAGCGCTCGTCGTTCGGCAACTCAATCTCATCAGGCTTCCCTTGAATGTGCTTCGAAAAAGATTCCTGCATGATATCGCGGAGAATTGCCCACGTTTCCGTTCCCAGGTTCTCGTAATGCTCTTTCCCGTCCCGACTCGAAGAAGATCCATTATTGATCGGGAACACTTCCCAGCCCTGCAAGCCTTCCTCCCGAATAACCTCTTTCAATCGATCAGTCACCCCGCCGCCGACACCGCTGTCATCAACCTTAATCTCAACCGTGCGCAGCTGCGAGTGCTCCCGCAACATTCGCTTGCCGATCGAAATGACCCAGCCGGCTGTAACCATGGTGTCCTGCTTGTTGTATGCTTTGAGTTTGAACACCTTGCCACCGATGCGCGGGGCGATCACCGTCTCGTCATCACCAAAACGTGCCACGTCAACACCTAGATGCAGCACTGTATCCTTAGGCTGCACATTCGATCTCGCGGCCAGTTCGGCCAACTCCAAAGGGATGAAGGCATCCGCCTCGGCCTTGGGGAACTCTCCATATACCCGAACACGCACGACGTCACTTTCGGCGCCGTACTTGTCGATCAACATCTGGATGTTTTCGCGGCTTGTCCGGCTGCTGTCTCGACTGTCCACCTTGTGTGTTCGGAAACGGGCCCGATCGCGGTTGTGGGAATCATAAAAAACCCCGCTCGTTCGAGTGGGGTTCCCGCACATCAATAATTTGTTATCTTCACCGGACAGTGTACCCAGGATCGCTTCCATAATCGAATCTGCGACACCCGATGCCTCGTCAACGATAAAAAGCATGTGGTCTTCGTGAAAACCCTGCATGTTCTCTGGTTTGTTGGCCGTCCTGGCCGTAGCAAACCATCTCTCTTCATGGCCCACCATATAGACCTTCGTCTTTGTCCATTTTAACAGGTTTTTCACCATGGATGTT
Source organism: Xylanibacillus composti (assembly GCF_018403685.1). Lineage (NCBI taxonomy): Bacteria > Bacillati > Bacillota > Bacilli > Caryophanales > Paenibacillaceae > Xylanibacillus > Xylanibacillus composti. The sequence goes on along the minus strand of NZ_BOVK01000003.1, from coordinate 99,844 downwards.
TCGAGCCACTTGGCCACCTCAGCCCATAGTACGTCATTCAGCTGCTGCTTGGTCGGTGCCGTGCAAACAACGCGAGCATTTGGGCGGCAGCACAAAAACCAGACAGCAAGCGTCGCCTCCACACCTGTCTTCCCAACACCCTGACCGGATCGGACGCTTGTAAGCCGGTGCTGAGCCACGTCCATCATGACCGCCCGCTGCCAGTCATCCGGATCAAATCCAAGCATATCCTGCGAGAAAGCCACTGGATCGTCCCAGTATATGTCCAGCAAATTGATCAGGTCAGCGACAACGTTATGTGGCAGGCTATTCATCGCTGTTCACCCGAGCTTTGCGCCGCTCTGCGATCTTCTTAAGCGCATCTGTCCAACTTTGTGTCGCGCCGGCGCCACCTTGGAGTTGCTGCAACTCGATCTGCAGGATGGCCGTGCGAGCTTCCTTTTCCTCATCCACTGCGATAAGTTTGTTCTTCAATTCAATAGCCTTCAATTTCTTATCTTGGACTCGTGTCAGGGCTTCCTCAATGCGAAGAATGTCTTCGATGGCCCGATATTTCGTCTCCTCAATCTCGGTCGTAACCAGTTCATCCCGGGCGTTGATGATCGTTCTCGTTTGACCAGTCCGCTCGTCGTGTAGAGGAACAGCTTCCTTCTTTGTCCGCAGTTGCTGCAATGTTCGCTTCTGACTTTCGGTAAGCCCGGCCGTGAGCCGCTGTATACGTAGCAGCATGCGCCGCTCCCGAATCGTCAGCAACGTAATCGTCTCGTTTGCCTGCGCGACAGGATCCGTGTCGATGTCGGCCAGCAGCCCCTGCTCGTCCTCGTCAAGCGTATCCCACCAAATCGTCTCATGCTCACCGGTTCGAACGGCCTTCTTGTTACCTGGCGGCCCGCCCTTGCCACCACGGTTCCCCTTGGCATTCTGATTGCCCTTCGGGGCGCCGCCTTTGTTGCCTACGGCGTTCTTGTTACCCTTCGGCGCACCTTTCTTTTTTTGTTGTACAACATTCGAATCTGATTGTTGTACAACATTCCATTTATCACGTTGTTTCCAGACAGCTACCTTCTTCTCATCGACGCCAAGCAACTCAGCTATTCGGCGATTTGTGATCTGGCCACCATGCTGGAGCCAGATCTCTTTGGCTTTATCCCTGTTCGGATCACGAGCTCTCGCCACTACATATCACCACCTCCACAGGTCATAGGTTTAAGGCATGCCGCATACATTGTTATCGAAACAAAATTGAATAAGGATGGTGGACCTCATGAAAGTTATCTATTTCTCCATCAAGCTCTTGGGGGTAGGTATTACATTCATGATGGTCAGATAGCAATATATCTGACCGGGGGTAGGGAGGACCTCCTCCTAACTTCCCGGTTAAAAATAAAAAATTACAACACTCAAGAAGTCTCATCCTTCTGCAGCTCAATATCTAACTCTATCAGTTTCCGCAGGTCATCAACGGTCTGTATTTCAATCCGATTGTCCTGAAAATCCTTCACCCAACGAGCCACCGCAGCCTTGATGATCTTGCGGTACTGTTCCTTGCTCTCCATGATGCCTTGTGCAATCTCAAGCTCATGCTGCAACAACAGATCATCTTTCGAACATTCGTTCGATTTTTCCATTGCGAAACACCCCGCCATCCAGTAATATGGATATGAGATCATGCGTTCGCATAACCGTGGCCACGGCAGTGCATGATCTCGGCCGGGGTGTTCCCTGGTTGCGGAGAGGCGTTAGCGCGCCTCTCTTTTTATTACTTGAACCACTGCAAGTGGATTTGCTCAGCGATCCGTTGCATCATCAGCGGCGGAACGCTCATACCGCATACATATTGGACATCTGTATCCAGAAAATCATAGTCTGCAGGGAACGTCTGTATTCGGATCGCATCCCTTTCACTTATGTGTTGGGGTACATCGACGCGAAGAAAAACCGACGAACTGGCAAGCGTGTTCGCGACCTTTTGGTCTTTTAGCAATATCGTATTAAAGTTGCTCGTCTTGCCTTCCTCTCGCTCAGTCACATCCCCCATATTGAGATCAGACGGGCGTTTCTTCTGCCAACGTTCGTATGTCGCTGAATCGGGATTGATCTTTTTCCCTTCCCCACTACGAATTTCGCCATACAGCACCGGTTGCTCATTAAATTCAAGTTTCAGCGCCGGGAACGGCTGATCATTCCGAGCCGCGATAAAAAAGAGACGCTCCCTCTTCTGCGGAACGCCCATTGTGGCCGAGTTAAGAAGGAACAGTTGCACCCTGTACCCGATCTCTCGGAACCTTGATAATATCAGGCTGACGAACCCACGAGCCTTGCCAACGATCATGCCCTTGACGTTTTCCGCCACGATCACCTTCGGTTGGAGTTTCTCGGCCACGTCCAAAAAATCAAAAAAAAGGTCATCCAGCCGCTGAACGGCCTGACCTTCTCGGAATGCGAACTCGGCACCCCATTTATCCTCACGAGCTCCAGCAGTAGAAAACACACTGCATGGCGGCGATCCGTCTAATATGTCCAGGTTGAACAACTCCGGCGGCAGCTCGCTATCTGGCAGCAACTTAAACTCCTGAATTGGCATCAGGAAAGTGAACCTTGGGCTGTGATTTTGCTGGTAGATACGCATCATTTGCGGATCAATTTCCACATTTCCCAGCACTGTATATCCGGCTAGTTTATAGCCCATCGTAGAGCCACCACCACAAGCGAAACAGCTAAACACGGTCAAGCCGTTCTGCGGCACGCTGGCCAGATCAGACAGCCGCCAGTCCCATGCGGGCCGGGTCACGGTGTATCCTCCGCATCAAAGACGAACCCGCAGCGCGGACACTTACAATCGAAGCGTGATTCGTCGAATTCATCCACGTCCAGCTCCCGGTTCGTGAAGTCTCCGAGCCGGTCGGCGGGCGGTTCCGCGAAGTCAGCCAGGAGTCGCTCAATCTCGTCTGCATCAAAGCCCGACAGATCCAGTTCAGCACCTTCAGCCTGCAGTTCAGTCAATAGTTGCGCCAGTGCCTCCTCATCCCAGCGGCCAGAGACCTTGTTCAGCGCGAGATTCAGCAGCCGCTCCTGCTGCTCGTCCAAGTCAACAACAGACACGTCCAGCTCAGTGTGCCCCTCATTAACCATGATCTTGTACCGCTGGTGTCCGCCGACCATGTTGCCAGTCCGCTCGTTCCAGACGATTGGCTCCACGTAACCGAAAGTCTCGATGCTGCGCCGCAGCTTCTCGTACTCCGGATCGCCGGGCTTCAGATCGACGCGAGGGTTATAGGCTGCTGGATTGATGCGATCAATAGAAATGATTTGAATGTTCATATAGTCTCCCTCCAAAAGAAAAAGCACCGGTTTAGAAGTCTTGAATCCTATTCATATTTCTTCGCCTTACCATCAATTAATTTTACAAGCCTCTTTACTTGATCTGCGGAGTTCGCAACGATTTCTGTAATGTTGAAGGCTTGAGAGAAAGTGAAGAACTCGTCCTCATTCTTTAAATATTTCGAAAAGGTTTGGACCATTATCAATGCATGATACAATTTCTCAAAATCAGCGTATAAATCTGCCGGCGATTCTTTCTCGACGTGCTTTAAATAAAATCCTTTTACATAATCAATGGTTTCGCTTAAAGCTCCGATCAATAGTTCATTTCTTTTAAAGTCCGGCGGATCCAATTCGATGCGTCCTATCAGATCTAGAACTCCCTCGATATGTCTCCTGTAATATGCAACATAATTTCTATAAAATCCCCTAAATTCTTTTCTTCTTTTCCACCTCATATCACGTCTATAAATCAATAATGAAATAGCCCCAGCTAGCAGCGCACCTAAGAAAGCCCCGATAACGGTTCCGATTGATTGTACCCAAGCGTCCGCACTCACTTGCGAAAAGAAATCCTTCATACATGTTCACCCCACTAACATCACACATCATCTTCCAGTATCCGACAATGTATGACTTTGGTCAATCAGAAGCTGCAGCAACACCAACCCCCGCCGCTTGCTCCGTCCAATCCGCTTAAATCCAGCAGACAAAAACAAAAGCCCGGATTTGAGCTCCGGACTTTCGAGGAATCGACGTATGTGATTATGCCTTCAGGCGGCGGCTGGCCCCACTCAGCGATTGTTGCTTCGATCGCAGCGCGGATCATGTCGCTGGATAAGTGAGGCGACTCGTTGCGGAAGAGCGTGCATTCCCAGGCTTGCAAGCCATCATCGCGAATACCCGACCAGGTCACCCACACCACATCGCCAGCGGCCGTCCGCAGCACGAGGTTACGGCCCGGCCGGCAGAACATCGGCGCCCCGACATGCTGCCGCGAGTAATGCCGATCGGCGAGCTGCCGGCAGGCGCGGTCGCCTTTGTGCGTCAGCAGCCATGGGCCGTACTGCGGAATGTCGAGCATGATCTGGGGCATGATGGCCGCCTCCTTGTGTTAAGTTGGTTTTTCATGCATGTATTTCAACCCTATGGATACAATAAATATCGATCCCATAAGAAAGGAGGGATTCTTGCAAATGCGAATTAAACTGAAGCTTGATCTCGTTGCTATTTGGCGGCTGATAAGAGTACGATTTGAAATATCGTATTAAAAGAAGCAAGGCTTTATGAGGTGGCTTGCCTCACAAAGTTCTTGCCAGAACAAATGCAAAATAAAGTAGTAAACCTCAAAATGTCGAGATGACATTCTGAGGCCAGATTAAAAATAAAAATATGCAATACTCGGTGATCATCTATATAATTTCATTCCACGTAATGCTTGCACAGCAGCAGCGTTTTGATCTTCTTTATCCGCTTCATCTTCAAAAGGACTAATGCTGAACGATTTAACATACCTGGAATTTATATACCCATCCCCGTACTCAATCCAACCGTTGTTTCCTTCTGTGATTTCTTGTACAAGAATTTCATACATACTTTCTTTTACGAATTTGATCGTTTCACCATCAGACATTTTGAGCGTGACATTGAATTTATCCATTACAACACCTCCCACCACAATCATACATTACTTTCCAGCATCGGACAATATATGACACTGGAGTGGGGCGTGGAACTTTCGTAAAAAAATCTCAGCCTCACTTGCATTGATTTGGTTTGCAGGCAAATGAAAAAGCCGCTCAAATGAGCGACTGCAAGCTGCAAAGTTATTCTACTCCTGTCTTCAGCAACCCTTCAAAACCACGCAACTCAATGGATTGATAGCTGTATGACGGATCCCATGATTCTATTCCTGCGTTTCGTCCAATGAATTCGTCGTTATTTGCATCAATAATCGTAAAATCAAAAGGCGATTGAATAATGTTAATAGGCTTTTGCAGTTCAAATGATGCACACCACTCACCATGCTTATAAAACGTTATGGATGCATTTTTGACAGGGATAAGTTCACCGTTGATCCTCACGATAACTCCGCCGTTTAAGTTCAGCAATTTTTCATCACCTCATCAATATTGTATCAGCTGATTAATCATCGTCACAAGGAAGGATTCCCCTTCTTTCTTGTCGAAACATGTATCAGGAGGTGCTACCATGAACAAGATATTAAAGCTTATATTCCAACGCATATTTGCACTGGCCATTGTAGCCTCAATCCTGTTCGTTTTTTACCACCTCGGCATGCTGGCTTTCGAATATACGAATGATCAATCCGACAACTTCGAAATCAAGGTGAGTAAATAATACAAAAAGGCTATATCCTCAAATCCCCAGCCGACTTCGATAACGCAGTCTTTTTCCAGATTCCTGTGATCGTCTGGCAAGACGGCGCTATTCTTGATTATGGCGGAGTCATCGAATCCCATAATGATGAAGCTGTAAAGTTTGATAACGGATCCTACTTTCTTAAAGTGAACTGCGAATTCCTGATCCGTTAAGAATGAAATAGCCGCCCCTTTCGGAGCGGCAACTGGAGGAGAGAGGCGATCAACCTCATTAAGCACGATACCAATATACCACGGGAAAAGCGTCAAGTGATATTCAACTTACGGTCAAGTTACAGTCACTTTACAGTCAAAATTCCACTTCATCATGCTCGAAGAATCCGAACAGTTTCAGTGTGTTGGCCACTGACTCCGTCCCCTCCGCAAGTTTACGCCTTACTGTGCTGTCGCTCAGCGATTGACGAAAGAAGAGAACCGTCTCCTTGAACGAAAACCCCTGAATATAACGATAATCAATAGCCCTCCTCGCCTCCCCATCCTGTATCAGCCCGGCCGCGCGTTGGAGCTGGCTCGTATAAAACCTATACTGCTGGTATACCCAGCGCTGTTTTTCCGCGAGCACAGCGGCGTTGGCCGTCTTGTCTGCATGCAAATCTTCGTCATCGATGCGCCTGGAGACCTCACCGTCAACGGCTACCTGGCGCAAGTCAGCCTCGTACCTTTCAAAATCGTCCATAAGCATTCTCATGCTCTTGTACTTGCTGAGCAGGAACTTTGTGCGCCGGATCTCCGCTTCAGACGCTGTTGGGAATAATTCTGTCTGCCATACCATTGCCATTCCCCCTCACCATCCTCCATGTTGTGCTATAATGATGGTGAGATTAGATCAGTGAATCCCCCGCGGTCCGGCCAAGGTGCGGGGGATTTTTTATTTTGACTCCATATAAACTCCTAAATCCCGTAATGTCTGTCGTGCAGCTCCTGCAATAGATTCTTCTGTCGAGGTGTCCGCAATGACTTGCATTTGCTGAATAAGAGTTTCATTCATTGTGGCCAACTCGTCACTGCTTGGCTGCGTCCCCTTGAGTACCCTAATCGTCCGCGGCCCCGCCTCCTCGCGGCTGATGTAGCCTTTCTCCTCCAACTTGTCCAGCAGCGCATGCACCGTAGAACTGCTCTTATACCTGAGTTCTTTGGCCAGCTCCCGGATCGTCGGTGAGTAGCTGTTGCGCTGGATGAAGGATTCGATGCTAGCCAGCGCGGCCGCTTGCTTATGAGTTAGCTGCTTCATATGTACCTCCTTCCCAATTCCAGATCCGCTGCTTACCTTTGGCCGGGATCGGCTCATCCAACTTCCTAACGTCAGTCAATTCCCAGGCATACCGACCTTCTGTGTAATCTCCAAACACTTCTTCTTTTCTTCCGATGTAATGAACCTTATCGAACTCATATTCATCATTTGGGCATCTGACGATATGCACACCATTATCAACTGTGTTGTAAATGCGGTAACAGCCTGATAAGCTAGCCAATGCCACCACCGCTCCCGTCGGCAGATTTTCGGCCGCGTAGGCGTGCTCGGCTAACGCCGACTTGATCGGCTCCCGTTCGCAAGCTTCGCGATCGATATACTTGGCTGCATGGATGGCCAGCGAACCGCGGTAGGACGTCGCCCAACCTCGCGTCTCCAGTCGCTTGAGTCGCAACGCGATCAGCGTCGCCCACGGCTGCCAAACGGTAATCGCCTTCATTGGCAAAATCATGTTTTCTCCTCCATTCGTTTTTTTCTTACGTGCTCGACAGCCTGCTGCAGCGCGCCAATCATTGTTTCATCTTCAAAAACCGATATCCCTCGCGCGTTTGAATCGTCCCAAATTCCAACCAGCCATACACGTTTGACTTGCTTGAGTTGTTCGTCCGGAAGAGCCATTTTGGATAAACGATTGCGATTAACCTGCAATCCCTCATTTGTAGCGGTAATTCCATTCACAGCCGGCACGGATAGGTCAAGCATCGGCTGATCGATCCGGTCTATTCTGTAGCCCAAAAATTCAATACATTCCTCGATGTTCAAGTAAATCACTCCTCACTTGACAATCCAGTTGAATTGGTATAATTTAAATATGCCGAAGGGCATTTACGCAACTTGGCCACCTACAGGTGTGCATTTATTCGCAAAGGGCCGTATTGGCAAATATATTCGCAAGGTAGCCACCGGAAAACGGTGGCTTTTTATTTTCGCAAATCACTTTCCTCCAAATATCGCCTTGCCTCCTCGGCAGCTCGCTGCAAATTTTTGAATGCTGTGCCATCGTCTTTAACAACATCAGGATGATTGCGTTTTGCCAACGCACGGTACCGGTCATTGATCGCAGCAACGTCTGCCGGAAGGCTGCTGAATCCCATATCGCGGAAGCATTCTGGCAGCTCGATCGGCGGCGGGAGGTATCGCATACCCTCAATCCACGTCTGCAGCTTGTAGATGCCTCGCTCGGCCAGACGAGCAAGATCCTCGAGCGCCAGGACAAGCTGTGCGAAAGCATCACTGCCATATTGGATCTTCTGGCCATTCGCGTTCGCCTTGTCCACACTGTGATCAAATCGGTACAGCTGTCCATCGATGCGGAACTCAACCCATCCACCGCGGCGCGACCAATCAAAATTCCATTCCTGGGCACCGAACCGTTCCATAACCTTAGCGAGCTTCCCTTCATAATGCTCAACATCAGCGTATTTTTTACCGGCCAACTTTCACTCCTCCTTCACCTGCCCCATAACACGGTCAAACTCTGTTCCGGTCGTTCCATCCAGCGTAACCGTGGACATACCGTCCCACTGCTCCCGGATCTCTGTCGCTTTGTCGTGGAGAGCTTTCTGATACCGGGGCGGCAGAACAATCTCCGCCGCCTCCGTATAGTGTTGAACTGCTTTAGCGTAAGCCTGACTGTGCAGCCAGTTCATCCACTCCCAAAATTTATCATTGCTGAAGGTCTTCACTCTCTGAAAGATTCGACGTCGTTGGCGATCGTCCATGAAGCATCACCCTTCTCATTGTTTACTCGATTGCCGTTTTCTCTCTCCGATCTTTTGGTATAGATCGGCTATGATGATTCCCGTTTTGGTAAGTTCAGCATCATGATAGAGCAAGCCTTTCTTGTTCAGCGTCGGTAGTTTAGATTGCGGTATCAAAATCAAGTTGTCCAATTCAATGTTTTGCTTATTTTGATCGAGGAAAATCAGTACATGACCTTTTGGAATTGGACCATTGGCACTCTCCCACAAAATTCTGTGTTTATGTCTCCAGCGCTTGTGCCAAGGTCCGTCATCCCGAACTTTGACAAGTACGTATCCGTCACGATCAATTCGTTCGTACCCAACGGGTTTGTAATTCACCGGTCGTTGGCCCGACTTGAAGGACGTCTTGTTGCCTCCGACATTATACAGGCCTCTCGTACCCTTGTTAGGCGGCGCTTTTCCCTCGGTACCTTTTAAGCCACTGGACAGTCCGTGATTCTTTTTCCAGGTCTTCAGTTGTCTTACCGTGATGGATAAATTAAATTCATTATTGATCAGTTCGGCTAGTTCCTGGTTGTGCAATCCGGCTACGTGCTTTTTTATGAATTCTATTTGTTCACAATTGAAAAGACCTTGTGGAACCGTTCTCCTACTCTTCACTCCGCTCCGTATCATGTGATTAGCTTTATAGCTTTTGATTTGACTTGCTGTGACCTGCGCACCAAACTTTTCATTGAACATATCTGCAATGTCTTGATTGTATTGGCCAGGAGCAATCTCACGAATAAAATCCCTTTGTTCGTCCGTGTATTTATGATGCATTGTCATCCTTCCAGCATTTTCGGAAGCTTGGTGTCCGCATTAATTCGATCATCCGCCAGACGTTTCGCTTCCAAGACAAGGGATCCGTTAGCGATAATTTGGGATGCAACACTCGTAACTGCTTTGGCCCTATTAATTTCCTCGTTCAGCTTATCGCCTGACAATTCTTCGTCAGACAAACGTTCCAGCTGAGCAAAGAGATGGTTATTCAAGTCCCCCAACGTATTCCGCATCTCACCCAGCCTCCTGTTGGGCAGTTACGATCTCCATGTGCCGATTATTGTAATAAGCGAAGAATTCACGCACATACCCGGCCACGTTCTTGCCAGGATGCAATTCAGCCAGGTCAGCAGTGATGAAATTGACAGTACGCTGCAGCAGATCAAACAACTCGCTCATTACACGCTCTCGATCAATATCAGCCGCCTCTACACCGTCACTTAACGCTTCCACAGCTGCGTATATACGAGTGCGCTCGGCGTTGGCGATGGCCACGGACGGGATAGGGATGCTCAAGCTAACATCATTGCCTTTTACTCCATATGCTGCAGACCGTTTCATCATCGAAAGAGTATCTTCAAGTTGCTTGATACGTTCGTCTTTCCGGGCCCTTTCCGCCTCCCAGAGAGCTGATGCGGCCCGTAGATTTGCGAGTTCCTTCTCTTGATCAGCAGCACGCTGCTCAACGCGCTGAAGGATTTCATCGCCGGTTTCCTTCTGCTCTGCAGAAGCGTTTTCCCGCGCTTCCGCTTTCTGCTCAAGCTGTTCGGCCACTCGCTGATCGATCCCTTTGGCTGGTTCGACTGGAACCATGAGCTCTAACTCACGGTCTTCTGCGTCTGGCTCTTGAATCCCCCATTCCCGGAGTTGCCTATAAAACACTGTTGTACTCAACCCGAGAGAACGCATAATAGTCGATCTCCCCTCACCGGCCAATCGACGCTGAAGATATTTTTCTTTAGTGATTTCGACTTCCTTTGCCTTTGCTTTTGCCAATTCAATCGCCTCCCCCATCGTGATCCCCCAATCCCGGAGCTGCTTACGCAGCTCTCTTGGATCGTTGTTAAAGTGCTTAAGAGTGATATCCTCCATGCTCCGGCCATCAGCCAAAGCTTGTTGAAACTGATCGAATGACATATTCCGTCTCCACTGGACACGCGGTGTCTCCAATGATTTCAGCTTTTTCTCATACGCCGCCAGTTCTGTTGGCGTAAGCTTGTATTCCCTGTAATTCGTCATGCTGCTCACCCTTGTCAGAATAGTGTCAGTTGCTCAGGAGCCTCTGCTATCATCTCTTGTTCATGCTTATGGGTAGAGGTCAAATGATCTAACTCTCGAAATAGTCGGCGCCAGTGCCATACTTTGTGGAAGTACATCGGTGTATACCAGACCATTGGACTGTCCGGCGGAACGACTGGCTCCGTGAGCGTGTTGGCCACGATGACATAACCAGGGCAACCAAGCAGGGACAATTGCACGTAGCACATGGCCACTGCTGTCAGATCGACATCTTGGCCAACGAAAAGGACATGTTGCTGATAATTGACTCCCTTGGCCTTGGCTGCATTCGCAAAGGCGATCAGCAGAGCCCCCGCCCCACTGGCGCAATCATTGACGCTGACGAATCCTTTTTGGCGAATCCGACGAGGTACATCTATAACCGTTAGGTCCGCCATCGCTCTGCAAAGATTGTACGGGGTAAAAAACTGGCCTTTCCAATGGTTTCCGAGTTCCAATAGCATGAAGAGTGATCCTAAAAAGTCCTGTTCCGGGTTGGCATCCAGTGCCTCCGTTGTGATGGCCAGCAACTCCGGGAAGATTTGGGCCTCCTTTTCGTCATATCGCCCAAACCGCTCCATATACATTTGTTCACGCTGTTCCCAGTGCTGTTGATCCACCTTGTTCGATATCGCGCAAGCAGCCATCAGGACAAAGTCCTCCCAAACCTGCCAACTGTTATGTCGGTGAGTCGCCCTCCGAAACACATCAATGAATTGTTTTTGGTGGTCCTTCAGCCCGCCTGGTGTCTTCCGCATGGGGTTAAGTTGGATTGAGGGAGCAGCTTACGCTGCCCCTCCGTCCCGCATCATTTTGGCTACTAGTTTTTTATAGGCCGTCCACTTGCTGGACAACTGACCCGACGATAACCCTTCGGCATTCGCAATGTTCATCCACGTTTCACCGGAACGCTTCCGCTCCAACAGGGCCGGAAAGTCAATTTCGATATCAGGAAATCCAGGACGCTCCTGCAGGATGAATTGCTCTAGATCTTCTTTCGGGATTTCAGTCAGGTTGATTTCCTCAACCGTACTGAGGTCTGCTTCACGAGTATCATGCTTAGCTGCTGGATCTTCGCCGTTCATGATTGCTTGTTCCCAATCAGAAAGTTGGTCCTTTCGCACATCTCCGTCTGCAGCGTCATCGTCAAGTTCGATCGTGTCATCTGAATCATCCTCGCCGGACTTTTCCAAATCCCTATCCGGATCGTCGGAGCCTGCCCCCGGTTCTGTCGGAAATTCCATTTGTTCTCCCTCAGTCGTGATTCCTTCAACAACGCCACTACGGTCCGTGGTATATGTCATGACCCGGCGCTCTGGCCTCTCATCCAAATTCAATTCCTGCTGTGGATCCTCAAACGAGACAAAAAGTTCCTGACCTTTCATTCGGACGAGTTTACCCAAGATGAAATCCGATGTATTTTCAGGTAATACCAGCGTCACTTTATTCTTTGAGGCCAGATTCAGTCCATCGAATGTTGCCTTAAAATCTACTTGTGCCATTCGCAATCACTCTCCCAGTTGTCTGATTATGACCTCAATGCGAGGCTTGATGCTGTATCGTTTGCGGGCGTAAGCGTCAACCACTTGACTGTCATCGACCCACATCACGCCCTTGAGCGCGTCCTTGACACCTTTCAAGTAGTTGTCCGCATCCGGCTTGGACACCGGGAATATCTCACCTGCTTCTGCAGCCGCCGCCTTCCGCTTGCTGAAGCTTTTGGGGATTGATCGATAGGCGATCACCATCACCGCAAGCGGCCCTTGCAATAATTCAGGCGGTGCATGATCTGCCGCGGCAAGCCGGACGTAATCCTTGTAATCTCGGCTTTTTTTGGGATCATACATCCTGACGAAACCACCCGCTGTGGACGCTCGCGGCCGCCCTTGCGCGACCGGTTCCCCATAAATCGTGAATCGAATCATCGGTGCCTCCTCTTTTTCTTCTGCGGGCGGCGCCAGAGTTGGTAAACCTCGCCGATCACTCGGCCTCTGTCCCGGATCAAAGTCTGCCGCAAGCGCTCCGGTTCTGCGCTCCTTATCTTTTTTTGAGCCTGCATCAGCCTGACCTCCCCCGGTACATATCAGGTATCGGGCGACCGCTCGACTGCGACTGCGGATGAGGCTCAGGGTCAAGTTCGGCACTCATCTGGCGGTCCAGATTCACAAACTTGTTGTAGTTCTTAAGGAACACGAGTTCGACCGTGCCGACGGGCCCATTTCTCTGCTTGGCAATGATGATTTCGATGATATTCTTCTTCTCGGAATCGCTGTTGTAGTAGTCATCGCGATACAAGAAGGCTACCAAGTCCGCATCCTGCTCGATCGAGCCCGATTCCCGTAGGTCGCTCATCATCGGGCGCTTGTCCTGGCGTTGTTCCACACCACGACTAAGTTGCGAGAGAGCAATCACCGGCACATCCAGTTCGCGGGCCAACTGCTTGAGCGCACGGGAAATATCGGATACCTCTTCCTGTCGGTTATTCCGGCGCTTATGGCCAGCGATCAACTGCAGATAGTCGATCAATATAAGATCGAGTCCTTGTTCCTTCTGCAACTGCCGACACTTTGCTCGGATATCCAGTACCGTCATGGACGGACTGTCATCGATAAAAATTCCTCTCTCGCTCAATTGGCCGATCGCCATCGTAACCTTCTCCCAGTCTTCCGGCAGCAGCTTGCCCGAACGCATCCTGCTGGCATCGATGCGTCCTTCCGCACACATCATCCGGATGACAAGTTGCTGCACAGACATTTCAAGGCTGAATATCGCAACAGTGTTCCTGTTCTGGGCACCTACGTTCTGGCCTATATTCAGCGCGAAAGCCGTCTTCCCGACCGATGGCCGGGCTGCCACGATGATAAGATCGCTACGCTGGAAGCCGGATGTAATGCCGTCAAGATCGATGAATCCGCTGGATAGCCCTGTAATATCGGACTTTGAACTTGCCCGCTGCTCCAATCCCTCGAAGGCTGCCATGGCCGCCTGACCAACAGGAATCATCGGCGACTTGACTACAGCCTGGTCAGCGAGTTGCGTGGCCATCTCTTGGATCGACCCTACAATCCCCTCTGCGCTACCTGCTTGGATAGCCTGGCGGAGCTGCCGCTGCAGACTGATGATCGTTTGACGATGCAAATGTTTATCCTTGACAATCTCCACATAGTGGCTGATGTTAGCCGCGCTTGGCACGCTCGACGCCAAATGCGTCAGATACACGATGCCTCCGGCCTTGCTCAATTGTCCATTGTCACGAAGCGTTGATCCCAGGGTAACCATGTCAATCCCTGCGCCGCTCTCGCGCAACTCCAGCATCGCCTCGTAGATCATGCTGTGGCGTTCATCGTAAAATTCCTCCGCTCGCAGCCGATCTTCGGCCTGCTCGATCACTTTCGGGTCAAGTAGGATCGCACCGATCACCGACTGCTCAGCGGACAGATCACAGGGCAACTGTTTCTCACCAGGTGGCTCCGGCGGCATATCCTCAAACGGATCGACCAATGCGTCTCACCCTTTCTCGCTGCTCAGGAGTTGGGCCCGTTGATTCAATCGAGCGGTAACTATCCAGCATCAGCTTTGTCTCAACCACGTTGGGTATGTGGCGTTCTGTTGGTGCCTGCACGGTGCCGCGAATCTCGGCGATCGTCGGCCAGAAGCTTCTGGTCTTGATGTGCTGCTCAACATTTCGTACAGCATCCTCATACGCAATGTCTCGCAGGAATCTGTGCGCATCCCTCATGGCATCCGGCGTTGTATCAAAGTTTGGATAATAGCGCTTAATCATCTTGTAAAGCTTGCCCAGCTCGTTCAGTTCCACGCTGTTTTTCCTCCTCTGCGATGAATTGATCAATAGCCTCAAGTTCCCGTTGATGCTTGCTTGTCTTACTCTTTTGGCGATTATGATCAGGACCAGCTTCGCCTCGCTCCGCATATCCGCGAAGCACACCTTGTATATAAGCCAAAGTACGTTTCTCAGGAGACTGCCTATAGGTCTCCCTCATTGCTTCCAGCAACCACTCGCCACCGTAATCGTCAAACAGCCCACCAAACAACTCCGCTTCCAAGGGTTTGATCTCCCCGTTTTCTGTGAAATTGTCCTGGTAGATTCCGAAAAGATTCTGGAAGCTGGTGCTGTTGTCTTGTTCCGGCTCCTCCGTATCTTGATTAGTATTAAGTATCTTAGTACCACTACTACTTTCTTTATATATTTCTTTAATACTTTCTTTCAGATCCCCGCAGGCCGCGTCATGACTGGGCTCGCGGCTTGTGCCTATTCCCGTTTTGGGAACTCTACTATTCCCGTTTTGGGAACTCTGGTATTCCTGTTTTGGGAACTCTGCATTTTCTATAATTCCCGTTTCGGGAACTCCGGTTCCTGTTTTGGGAATAGTTTTTACTTGATTAAAAGTTCCTGTTTCGGGAACTTTAATTCCCATTTCAGGAACTGTTGCATCATCCAAATTGCGCTTCAGAACCTTATTGAATTTCTCATGGTCGAACATTTTTATCAGGTTGACTCGCCACTGTTCATAGTTCTTGTTCATACCAATGAGGTCGCCATCCACCACCAATACTTTCGCAGATGATAGATACTGCAATTCCTGTTTAACATGGTTCCGACCTACACCCGCAAGCTCAAAATCAGAGGGTCGAAGGATGGCGAATTTTTTCCTACATCCGTAGCTCATGCGCAACACAAGATCGAGGATGTTCCGCTGCCGCTTGGAAAAGTCCGTCTGCATGATGGCTTCATAAAGTTCGTTTGAAATCCGAGTAAATTTATCTGGTTGTGGATTCGCCACCCGCCGATCCCCCTATACCGAAATGATCTTACGAATGGACGTATACCGATGAATCAGGTGCAGTTCACCAGGCAGCGCCTTCTCTACCAACCATACTTTCGGCGACAATCCTGCGTCTATTATCATGAACTTTTGCCGCCGTGTCGGCCGTTTGCCGTTTTTCATGGTATCGCCCTTTCCCTCTTGATTTTCTCCTGCCATTCCTTTGAATACATTGGCGGCCTGCAGAGGCTGGCCAACCGCTCCCAATACCGCCGGCCGAGTACGAATGACACAAACTTCCGGCTGCTCTGCTCGTAGTACATGCCGTTGAGCGGTTTAGGAGCGTCTGCAGCAGGCTCCTGGGCGAACAACTCCATCTGCTCAACTGGCATATCGATTGCTTGTCCCAAAGAGTTTGGCATGCTTCGGCGCCCACTGCGGGGGGCCATATTTACTCAGGTAACCCAAGCGATTGACCCAATCATCAATTGGCTCTTCGGCATGCATAGCCTTAAGCAGTTCCCAGCATCCGATCACATCGTTGAGGGCGCGATGAGCACCAGTAAGCTTGATGCCGTAGCGTGCGGTCATATCAATCAACTTATGCGGATACTCATGGCGCTCCCGCGAAATGGTCATTGTATCGATAAAATCATTGCTGAACGTGCGGCCGCCGGTGCGCTGCATCCAATAGTGCAGAAACGCAAGGTCAAAAGCCGCGTTGTGTGCGACAAGAATACTGTCCTGAGCCATGTTCCGCAGAATCTTGAAGGCCAAGTCCTCTGGCATGCCTTGCGCCAGATCAGCAGCGGTCAGGCCGGTAATCTCCGTGATTTTGTCCGGCAGCTCACCATTAAATTGAACCAGGCTTTGAAACTGGCTGACGATCTGCCCATCGATGCAGCGGATCGCGGCGACCTCAACTATGCGGTCTTGCTTTGGATCGATGCCGGTGGTCTCAAAATCAAAAACAGTAATGTCATCAATCAAGGTTGTCTCCTCCTGTCATCTCGCAACCAAATAGTGCGGTGCTGGTAGCTGGCTTTCACAACCGTCCATCCGGCCATGCCTCGGGCGAAGTATGCCTTAACTTCCCTCTTAAAAGCCGCCGGATCGGACTTGTAGAGCGACCATATACGTTCCCCGACCATAGATTGCATCAATGGAACGCCGTAGTCGTCATACAACGGATCAGTCGACATGAACCTCGACACCGCCGTCCGCATTTTCGAAGCGGATCACTTGATCAAAAGCTGCCTGGGCATCCTCGATATGCGTGATGACTAGGACTCTCTTAAATCGATCCGCCACGGATTTGATAGAATCCAGAACAAGAGAACGATGCTCCGCATCCTGAGAGCCAAGGCCCTCGTCGATCGTCAGCCACTCGACCTTGCTGCCTGCACGCTGTGCAAGCAATTCAGCCAGGGCAAAGCGGATTGCATAGTCGATGCGGAGCTGTTCGCCGCCGCTGAATGTCTCATATGGCCGCTCCGCCGTCCAGTCGCCGATCATGATGTCCAGTGTTTCGGCGACGCCGTCCCGACTCTTCAGCTCTCGTTGCGTCTCGAAGCGGACGTAATGCTTGCCTTTGCTCATCTGGCCAAGGATCTCGTTTGCGATCCGCTCAAGCTGCGGCACCGCATTTTCAATGATTATCGCCGGAATGCCGTCCCTGCCGAAAGCCTTGATCAGCGTCTGATACCGCGTCCAACGCAGCGCCTTCGGCTCCAGTTCGGCTGCCAGGCGACCACGCTCCTGTTGATCGGCATCAAGAGCAGCCAACACCGCCTTGATCCCGCCGATCTGCTCAGCCTGTGTGGCGAGCTGCCTGCGGAGATGCTTCAGTGCATCTCGGGTGGTCGATAGATCCAAGTTAATCGCGTCATATTTGAGCACGTCCAATTCCAAGCCGCCACGCTCCGCCAGCAAGTTGCCCCGATGCTCTTGCTTGCCAGATATCTCCCGATCAATGGCATTGATGCGCTCTCGGGCATTCGTCGAAGATTCGCGTGCCGCGCCGATCGAGTCCTTGAGTTCGGCCCATGGCTGCAGACTGTCGGCGCGCGCCTGAAGCTCCGGCACCGGCGAGAGTGCTGCCTGAAGGATCGTCAATTGCTTGTGCAGATCGTTTCGGCGGATCGATGAGTTCTCCTTGCGAGCCAATTTTTCCTCATGCTGCTGCTCCAATTGTTGCAGCAGCTCCTCTTTGCCGGCCAATTGAGCATAGGCGTTAGCGGCAGCCTGCAGCGCAACAACCTTTGCTTTGCAGACGCGGAATTCCTCGGGATCGTGGTCGATCTCCTGCTGCTCACGCCTCTTTTCGGCGATCAGATCCGCAAGAGCGTTGGCCGCAGAACAGTCCAACTCAGCCAAGCTCCGACGCAAACCCGGTAGCTCTGCCACGGCGACCGCGGCCGCTTGCTGAAACCTGCAGGTCGGCAGGCAGCCACTATCATGGATGTGTGCCTCCTGCTCCTCGAGCGCGGCGATCTTCTCTTTGAGGCGACGCTCCTCGGTATCGAGCCGAAGCAGTTCTCCTGCATGTTGTGCATCGAGCGAACCCAATTCTGCCTCCAACAGGTTCCAACGCTCGGCCTTCTCCTCATATTCCCGCAGCCGCCCCGACTCGCGCTCGTACTCGTCGGCTTCCTGCTTGATCTTCTCACGATCAGCAAGCTGCAGCTTCAGGATGTTGATGCGCTCCGCCAACTTGATCAGGCCCTCATCCATTTGATGCAGATCCGCTTCCGTCGCAGCCAGATCGCGTCGCAGCCTCTCCAACTCCGGTTTCCGAGCCTCCAGGGAGGTCATCGTTTCCTTGACTGCCTCCAATTCGACCGACTTGGCCAAGATCTCGGACTCATGGGCCAGTATCTTCTCGACCCGCTCGAGACGCGCTTGTAAGTCTGCCCGCTCATTCTGCAGGCTGGCGGTCTCCTGGTCAATTACCTGCACGTCCTGATCGATTTGGCGGCAGCGTGCCTGCTTGTTGTCGAGAAGGGTGACTTTCGCCTCCAGCTCACGAACGGACGACTCCTTGTCAGCAAGCTGCTTTTGAGTAAACGCATTCAGTTCCTCGAGACTGCGCAACTCATCCTCCTTGTTGGGGAGGTGGGACAGCCGCTCGTCCAGCGTCAGAATCTTGTCTTTGGTCTTCTCAATCTCAATGTTCAGCAGGTTGGCCCGCTGGCGGGCACGCTCCTGCAACAACTCGTAAACATTAAGGCCAAGAATCTGCGAAAGGATCTCCTTTCGCTTGCCGGCCGTCGCGCCGGTGAAGGCATTAGCCTGGCCTTGCAGGATCATAGAGCTGGCCGTGAACGTCTCGTCGTCCAGGTTGAGCAGATTGCGGATAACGGCCTCTGTATCCGTGATCTTCTCAGCGCTGCGACTCTCCCACTTGTCGCCAACGCGCTCCTGCAGCTCCAACGTCGACTTGCCTTTGCCTTTCGTGCTACGCGTCCGGATCGCTCGGAACAAGCTGCCCTGGTGTTCGAATTGAAATTCAACCGACATCTCTTGCGCACCACGTCGAACAAGGTTGTCCATTGACACGCCATTTATCACGTCACCGAAAAGAGCGAAGCGCGGCGCTAGCGTGAAAGCCGATGACTTCCCGGCTCCGTTCCGGCCGGCTATCGCTGCCAAGGAGACAGCCGACAAATCAATGTCGGCGTGTTCGATGGCGCGGAAATTTTGGATGATGAGACGAAGTGGAATCATGCGCTATCCTCCCCGATAATTGGCATATCAGCATTGACGTAGCATGAAGTGCAATAGAATCGACCAGGTTCAAATGCGTTATAAGTGCCTTCCTCTGACATTACGAACTGTTCCGGAGTCGTTCCCTCTTCTCGTGCCATCTCGATATATTCCTCGATTTGATCGGGTGGCAGGCCGCAGCCGATGCACGTCATGTGGTTGTTACCACAACTTGCAGCCTCGTCCTCATAGTAGGAGCCGAACTCCCGGATCATGTTCCGGAGTGCAAGATAGTGAATGGGCTCGGAATCCTCTTTTTTCATAATCGCTCCGAAGAAGACGTTCCATGCTTGTTCCTTAGTCAAACTTGAATTCACTGTGGAACGTGGTATCTCTGAAACGCCATCGACAGCTTTAGTCGAATTCATATGGTAGAACAGAAAATTCTTCGCTTCTCCAGCTGTAGAATGTTCTGTTAGATCAGCCATTTGCCGTCCCCTCCATCAGTGTGATCGTTATAGCCTGCAAATCGGCAATTTCAGCTGCCTCGTATCCTTGATTAGCTCCCCAAGCAGCCAACGCCGTCAGCGGATTCAGCCCCTCAGTCACTTCGGCGTCACGGATCCGCTCCGTTCGCTCAACCTCTGCCCGGATCTCGGCGACAAAAAAAGCGCCGGCGTCGTACAACGCCTTTTCCAGCGATCGTCGATCAAAGCGCTTCTGCAGCTCCTCGCTGCAGGTGTACCGTACCCGGACGATAACATCGCGAATGCCGAAGAAATCGTCCACTTGGCCATCCATCCATGCCTCAATGTCCATTTCGCACCAGTCAATAGTGTGGAATCGGCGCGCAGGCGTAGGGATAAATTCAGAATCAAATCCGGCGGTAGGTGCATCCTCCATCCACTCATGAATAAAAAATCCTGGAAGGGTTCTTTCGTCGCCGAAATTGTGCCGCTCCGGAGCGCCGGAATAAAATACGTTGCTGCCAGCTTTCTGCGGGCGGTGGATGTGTCCGAGACATACGAGGTCGAACATGCGCGCCGCTTCGTCCGTCAGGATCGGCTCGTTTTGAAGTAACGCGTCCTCAAAGCCTGTGTCGGCCAGATCATAGGTCAGATGCGATAAAAGAATTCGCGGCCCTTCGTCGCTATGGCCAGACATACACTCACACTCATCTGTAATGCTCTCCGTCATCTTGGCATGAAACTCATGCGGGGGGAGTCCAGCGAATTCTGGATCCGTAGCAAAACTGGAACGGTTTATGCCTGGTAGACAACAGATCGTGATGTCACCAAAGGCCGCTGAATCCGGCTCTGTGAACACTTTTACTCTCGGGATCTGCATCTCTCGAATCAAATGATAGGCGCTGATAGCGTCATGCGACGGCGTGCCGCTGATGACGATCACCTCAATGCCGGCATCCGAGAGCCGGCGGAGCCAGGCCACGAACGCCTTGATCTCAGCAGTCGCCCGATCGATATAGACACGGGCATCCTTAAAGGCGTCGCCGGCGAACAAGACAAGCTCACATCCCTCCTCAATGATCCGATCAGCTACCCAGTCCATCGTACGAGTGATGTCTTCAAAGCGAGACGCCGGCGTGGGGCCGGGATACCCGAAGCCCCAATGTGCATCCGCTACATGTGCTATTTTCATACCGGTCCCTCCGGCAGATCAAAATCAAGGTCATGGTCTTCCTGAACGCCACTGTCTTCGAGGTAATCACCTACGACTTTCCAGTCGGCCTCGGTTTGGATGTCCTGGATGACCTTACCGATTTGACGACCAAGCGCCGCGCTGGCTGCCTCGGCCAGGCCATTCCAATCCAGACCTTGCTGCTTCATTAGATTGAGTACGCGATTCTTTTGCTGGGTCCCGCCCCCGCCACGCGCACCATTCCCTGAACGTCCAGCGCTCCCATTTCCGCCACGATTACCACTCTGCTGACGTTTGGGCGGCGGTGCAGCTGGCTGGCCCTCCGGATCTCCATCCGGATCATAACCTTGCAGATAGGCATCAAGCTCCTCTTGCGTTTGAGCGAAAATGCCGCTTGAACGTGTGGCTGAGAGCACCGCATCGACAAGCGCACGCTTTTTCGCCATCTTAAGGACGGTATTCCAGATGGAATGCATGTCGTCGTTCTCAATGCGATACTGAACGTAATTGCCGTATCTTCCGTTACGCTCCTTGGATATGAGATCTTCCTTGTCCATCCCACGAGGCAGGTCTTTCTCGGAAACCCACCGCCAGCGATATCGACTCTCGAATGTGTTCGCATGGCCAACGCCCTCGGCAATAATCGAACCGGTACCGCGGTGGATAAGACGGACAGTCACATCTACAGCGTAATAACCAGTATCATGGCTTTTGTCTTCGACTTTCGATGCTATCGTAGGAGCCAGATTATAAAACTCACAGAGCCCTTCCGCTCCCGCCTTGTATAGTGTGGGCTTGTCCGTCCCTGGGATAATGCCGTAGTCGACGCCTTCCTGCATAACCTCGCGAAAGAACTCTTTTGTCAAGTTCAGCTTCTGTTTCATCGCGTCCAACTTCTTTCTGAGATCGGCGGCACTACCAAACTCAAGATCGACGATAGCCCCTCCCCCGGTGTTTCCACCGGAGGATTGGGGTATGACCTGAAGGTTGCCCTCGGTCAATTACGCCACCTCCTTGAGCAGGTCCACTACAGCCCGCAGAGCTTTGAATTCATCCCGCAACCTGCCCAGCCGAGCTGTTGCGTTTTTCAGTATCAGTTCAGCGTCGGCCAGCGCTTCACGCTCATTCTGCGTATTTTGCCGCATCTGAGCAGCACGGATCTCCGCATTCTTACCGTCGATGACGTTGCCAAGAAGCAAAGAATCCTCTTTCTGCTGTAACATGTCCTTAGCCAAGATCAACTTACCATTCGCCTGCAGCACATCTTCCTCTGCATTGGCGATCTCCGCAGGCAACTCCAGTAATCGATTCATGATTTGCTGTTTATTCATTGGTCATCACCTTTCCGCGTATTTCACCCGAGTGATCATCTAAGGTGTATCCATATCGAGGATCAAAGCCATAGGCAAACAATATTGCAGCTACTTCACTGTTTTCCTCTTCCACTAACCGGTCAAATTCGGCCTTTAATGAAGCCGATTGTTCCGATACTTTGAATGCTTCCCTAGATTCCTTCAAAACAGCTTCACTTTCCTTCGCGAATCTATCAGGGCTAATCGACCACATATATTCAATCAGATTCTGTGTGATCGCCACCTGAATTGTCGTCGCATGTATGAAGCGCTCCATTTTAATAGCGCGTAACCGCGTCAATTTCTCCTCAGGAACGACCGCAACGACTGGTGCTGGGCCTTTCACTATTTCTTTGATAATGCCGACTATGTCCATAGCTCCTCCTTGTAGCCCTCATGAATCCGTGGTATCATAAGGGCGTTCATATGTTTTGAGTGGCCCCTTGG
The DNA here is from genome assembly GCF_018403685.1 of Xylanibacillus composti. Taxonomy (NCBI): domain Bacteria; kingdom Bacillati; phylum Bacillota; class Bacilli; order Caryophanales; family Paenibacillaceae; genus Xylanibacillus; species Xylanibacillus composti. The sequence continues at coordinate 77,119 of NZ_BOVK01000003.1, read as the reverse complement.
CAGAGGGGCTATTTTTCGTTCTTGCAGTCAACGCAGGACCTCGGATGACCTGGCTCATCGCCGTCGATCAACTGACCACATACCTGGCACAACAGTCCTTCAAGCACCATATCAGCAGCTTCTCCCATGTAGATCCTCCTTTCAAACTCTGGGCGGCCAGTCCCAGCAGCCTACAGCAACACCTGCTGGAACATCTGTGACCCACTTGATGCTGCCATCCGCATGAAACACCTGCAGATCCACTTCCAACTCACTATGCACATTGATGACAATCGCGGCAGCAGGGCCATTCGACGTGTGAAAGTGCACAATCCTTCCTACGCTTGGCTTCATGGTATCCCTCCTTTCCCTATGTATTGAACGCCCGCCGCCGTACAGCCGAGACCATAGCCAGCGGGCGCTTTGGTGCGTGCAGCCGTATTTTCTACGCGCAGCTGCGGACGCGAACCGGTTCAGGTTTTTTGATGAGGGAAAACAGCACCGGAAACGCAAAACCCTCACGATATAAACAGAGTGGGCAAGGATTTGCACCTTGCATGGGAATATATCACCGTAAGTTGGCACTCTTGCGAGGGAATACAGTTTCAGTTTCCAGTGATTTTAACGGCCACCCCGCCTTACACCTTCTCACCCAACTTGTTCTAGGCGGGCATTCGAAAGTATGACCGTCCCTTAACTGCCAATAGCGTCTACCTATTCCGCCACCACTCATGATGCGTCAGCCGCATCTCAGGACGCACAAGCACTATGACAAGAGGGAAGGAGGACCCGCTTGTGCGCCCTGAGACAAGGCCGAGCCTTGTCCATTCATTAAATACCAGCTTTTGCAGCTAGCTGCTGAATCGCCTGCCGGCTGTAAAGCTTACCACCGTACTCAATCAGATCGTCCTGGCTGCCGGTGATCACGCAGCCCGGCTGATACTTGCGAAGTACGATTTGGTCACCATCTACATAGATTTCGAGTGGATCCTTCTCGCCGACTCCCAACGTACGCCGAAGTTCGATTGGAATGACCACTCTACCCAACTCGTCCACTTTGCGTACAATACCTGTTGCTTTCATTGTCCGTTGTCCCCCTTGTACTCCCCCGCCCACTGCGGTACAATGGGAGCGAATAAATTTGATATTTGCATTACCGGATGACCGTCGGCCAGGACGGTCATTCGTCCGTTTCCAGAGGTATGTGCCTCAGCGATTTCCTTCTCCAACTCATCGATCTGAGCCGCCAGCGCCCAGCAAGCCATGTCGTCACCTGTGTGCTTTGCCTGGCGATACATCATCGTGAGCTGCATAACTCTCTGACGTGCTGCGGCAAAGTCATACGCTCTTCCAGATACTGCGCCCATGTGCCCTCATCCACCTTTCTCTTAAATTCGGGAAAACTAAGGCCGTAACGATTTTCTACGTTAAAATGGTTATAATAGCGTTCCAGCTTTTCAAGCCTGCTTACCTCCGGCTCCACGATCACCTACCCTCACCTCCCTTCAACGCGATCAACTGTTGCTCTGCACGGAGGCTAATCTGCTGACCAGAGGAGTCAACCTGCTGCTCCTTCACTCCTTCCGTGATAATGTGTGCCAACACCAGAAACTGTTCAGGCGTTGCATGAATTGTGGTACCTTCGAATGGATCTCCTATTAATAACAATCCCGGCGCTATGAACGCTGCCCTTACGCCCGGACAATCCAATAACGAAATACTTACACTTGTGCTCATGTCATCGCTCCTTCCCTATCGCTGACCATCAGCGATCATCTGTTTTCGCCGAGCCAGCAGCCCGTACAGATCGATGCCAAACTCTTCCGCGAAGGTGCCCTTCATGCCGTCAATCAGCTCCGAAACGTCCTCCAGTTCCATCAGCATTTCCTCAATAAAGGCCTTCTTTTTCTGTGGATCCATCTTTGCCAACACAAGCCCTCCAAGCGTCTGTTTAGCCTCCGTCATCTCAGCTATAAGCCATTGGATCAAACTCGCTGGGTGAAAATCGATATTGCGGTTGCTGTACGTATCCAGTATGTTGCCTATGTAACCGCCGCTCCTCTCTGATGCAATCTGCAGGGCGGCTCTCCAGTTCATTCTAGCGAGCTTCGGCTCGCATTCATCGGGAATCTTCCGGCGGCCCGTGGCAGCCATCCCGATCGCGCTGCGGGACAAGTGTAAATGCTTCGCTACCTCCTGCTGGGTCTTACCTTGCAAAACAAGTTCTAGTGGATTTGTCGACATGTTCTACCCCTCCGTGACCGTGTTCGGTCTTTTGTTCGCTTATTTTGTGACGCCTCCCCGTCTAGATGTGTCACGTGTTGGTGGGGTACAATTTATTTATCAGCTGAAACATACATCCCTCCGGCGCCAAATCTCAGAGCGCCAACTAATACCACGCAGGATGCTCCCCTTGATCGCCCGGTCATATGCCAGTGGCCGGGTCCCTCACCCATACCTGATCTTTATAGCCTCCAACGCTAACTCTGTGTTGAATGGATCCAGTAAATCCATTCCGCTCAGATCGACTTTGTTGGATGGATTGAATAAATGCAGAGCCAAGTCAAGCATGAATTTCTCGCTATCTGACCAAGGCGCAGCATGCTTTTTCAGGGTTCTAGTCTTGAGGCGCTCGTTTGAAAAATCGAAGTACCTGGTGTTAAAGCACATATTCAATCTGGGATGCTCTTTGAATAGGTAGAACACAGCCACCCAATACTTGCTTTTGTATAGATGTTGCGGAATTGTAATAGTCCCCATCGTTTATCACCTCCGTCCATTGATAACTGAATCTATCCTCACGCGGAATGGATCCGATTAAAGTAAGTACTGTTCTCCTCGACCCAATCAGTATGGCTATCAATCCACTTGAGCAATAGATGTGTCGGTACCTTGGGGTGGCCAAATTCCCTAATGACCGGAAAGTCAGCACGATTCATTAATTCTGATGCCTTCGTCTCCTTGATACCCAGGAATTCCATAAGTTTTGTCCTACTAAGAACAGGCGGCCACTTGGAAGATTCGATCTTGTCGCGGAATTTCTCGAATGCCCGGTCGGCAATCTGCGTAGCAAGTGTGTTAATGAATTCATCATCCAGATCGACCTTTAACACCGTTGTCTCCCCTCCTTCGTGAAATGCTTCACTATTTTCGCAGTAGCATTCATAGCAAAAATGTTTGTTTCTTCTCCCTTATCCTGTAAAATGAAAGTGTCATAGCTTGCCATTCTACAGTGGAAGGAATGTGTCATTCATGCTGAACGATCCGCATTATATAAAGAGTTTGATTAGACTCACAGAACAAATGAATAGGGAATTGCGATCTCAGGCTATCATTATGGGCACGATGAGCAATCCCTTCATCGAATCTGCTAGACGATGGGCTATTGAACTCCAGCCGGTCGTCGAAAGCTTCAGGCAAATCCAAGAAAATGCTATGAAAGTATTCGATATGACAATACGAGAGAACTCAATTCTTCAAGTGTCTCAAGAGTTAGTTGCAAAACTCTCAATACAAGATAGGATGGATACATTCGTCCCGCTTTCCTTGTATGAAAACATCGAGAACTTCATCCACATAGCTATTGATCTATTTCCCGACGAAGAATTGATTGATGATATTAACGAACAAACTACTCACGTCGAATCGAAACCAACAGATGTAAAACCAAGGATGACTTGGGACACTGTTAAATGGTTGATCGGAATATTCATGTCCGCCCTGCTAGCACTTTATATTCAAGAACAAGCAACTGAGCAGACAGAGCGTCATCATCAAGAAAAAATGGCTGAGTTACGCGCACAAACGAAGATTCTCGAAATGGATCTAGAACGACGGCAAATGTTTGAAGAATCTTTCGCTGAATTTTTGCAGTCTATTTCAGATCATCTTTCAAATATGGATGAAGAAGATGATCCTGAATCTCCTGATAAAGCTCCTGATAGCCCGCAATGATCTCTTCGAACTGGTCGATGTTCTGCTCATACATCGCATTTAATTCCTTCCTCTCATCGATCAGTTCATTGCTCTGCTTGTTCAGCATCATCATTTCAATTGAGGCCCATAACATGCATGTGATACTAACAAGAGACATAGCCGCCAGTACCCGTTGGAATAATAGTTGTCGGTTCTTCATCTCTGTTCTCCCCCCTCTCATCCCCCATTCTCGCCAAGCGCCTTCTCGGCCAGATCTTGATTGACTGTACGCCACTCCTCTTCCGGATTCTTCCTCCATTTGGTAGAATGTAAGTTGACTAGGCTCACCATTTCTTTGAAAGGAGGTTTCCGATATGAGCGACAAAATAGAACTCAAAACCTTTCCAACAAGCAAAGTTACTGCTTTAACGATGCTTTACCTTGAAAAACAAGATTTATCGGACATCACACCAGAAGAACTTGCTGACAAATACTCTGAAGTGTATATAAGAATTAACAAAAGGTTTTCTGAGCAAAGCAGGGATGCCGTCTCAAAGTGGATTTAACACTTTGTATATCTCAACCATGGCTAAAGTAATTGCAGGCAATTCTTCGTCAATACATTTTTTCGAACGCTCCGCCAGTAATTCCATTTGCTCGCGGAGCAATTCTTCCGGATTCTTTTTGTTATCCATCTCTCTTCTCACCTACCTCTCGATTTGTTTGTTTACTTGTCTCATGGGCGTGTTCTTCCCAGCCAAAACACAAATTGCCATTTCGGTAACTTCATCTTCAAAAAAAAGTTCCTCTATTGGTGTTTCAAGCACATCAGCAACTTTAGCGAGTGTCTCAGCAGGAAACCTTCCTCTACCGATCTCCAGATAGTAGTAACCGTTTGGACTTTCATACCCTACTTTCCTCGCCATTTCATCTAGTGATATATTCTTATTTTTGCGAAGCAGTTTAATTTTGGCGAGGTCTACTCTCTTCAATGTAACCACCTCCTAGTTACCGTATTGGTAACTTACAAATCCGATTATACGTTACCAAAATGGTTATGTCAACAAGAAAATTACCGTTTTGGCAACTATCTATATTTACCGATTTGGTAATGCTAAAATATTGTCATAGCATTTAATTAAGGAGAAGAGCGTATGGCCAATCTTGGCGATCGAATTAAACATTTACGAGAAAAGTTGAAATTTACGCAAAAAGACCTATCGAAGAAAACGGGGTTAACGATTGTACAGGTTTCTCGCTACGAGAATAATGAACGGAAACCCGATCCGGAGGCACTAAGTGCGCTTGTAGATGCATTGGAAACGAACGCGGACTACCTCCTCTGCCGTACAGACGATCCGTCATCTTCAAAACCTTACTACACCCTTACTAAGAAAGATGAGCGCGACATAGCAAAAGACCTCGAACGAATGATGAGTGATCTTGAATCAAATGAAGCCATGGCTTTTAACGGGGAGCCTATGGATGATGAAACAAGAGAGCTCGTGAGGATTTCGTTGGAAAACTCGATGCGACTTGCGAAGGAAATGGCTAAGAAGAAATTTACGCCGAAGAAATATAGAGGTAATGAAGATGAGTGACAGGCTTCTAAAACAATATTGAAGTTCGTGTTCTTAATCGTGCAATTTATGTATATGAAAACGTTGTTTTTCTTAATCGATCAGATCGTGTATCAAAGTTAAACAAATTCAAGGTAAGATTAAAAAAAGCGAAGCAATTCATTAGCAAGGTATAAATCAACAACCCTCCTGATCACCAAGTAATGACATGTAAGGGGGCTTCATTCAATGAATCACATTAAATCCATTGTTGAAACTAAGATTCGCCATTACGGTACCAATGACCCCTCTGTAATTGCATCCCTGAAGAACATCAGAATCCTGTTTAATGATTTAGGCGATACACTCGGATTCTTCAGTACTTATAAGCGAATACGCTTTATTCATATTCACTCTGAACTTGAAGAATCCTTGCAACGTTTCGTATGTGCTCACGAACTCGGCCATGCGATATTACACCCGAATGTGAACACTCCGTTCTTAAAGAAGAATACATACTTTTCGATTAACCGAATTGAACGTGAAGCAAACAAATTTGCAGTCGAGTTGCTACTCCCTGACTCACTCTTGTGCGAAGGCATGACCATATACGAGGCAGCTAGGCTGTGTGGCATTCCCGAAGAGGTTGCTCACCTGAAAAAGCCACTGTAATGATAGGCCCCGTACTTATATCAACATGTAATCTTGCGCTATCCAGTCGCGAGACTGTTTTTATACACCTTTAATCGAACATACGTTCCATGAGGAGGGTTCATATCATGGCTTCTTTCACGAAAGTCAAAGCAAACAACAAACAAGGCTATAAATGGATTTGTGTGAAGGACGGTCCTCCTGACCCAGCTACAGGTAACCGGAAACAGATAGCAAGAAGAGGAGACACGAAAAAAGAGGCAGAAGAGCGTGTTGATGCGGCGATTAAAAAACTTAAGGAGACAAAGCATGACGAGAAGCTCATCAAGAGTTTGAAATTCGAAAAAGTTGCGTCTGATTGGCTCAAAACATATTCGCGAGGAAAACGAAAGAAAAGCACAATTCGTATTCGAGAAAAGGAAATCAAGATCCTGAATCGGTATATCGCAAAAGCTGGGATCGCTGAAATCACTCCACGAAAACACCAAGAGATACTCAATGACTTATTTGATAAAGGGTATGCAAAAAGCACTATTGAAGGAGTTCATGTAACGGCTGGTATGATTTATAAGTATGCGATAAAAGAAAAATATAGGGATGATAATCCGTGCGTGGGGGCAGAAATCCCAGAACGAGAAGTAACCGTTGATGATATTGAAAATGCGTCCATAGAGAACGATTATTTGACAAGAGGAGAGTTATCCGAGTTCCTTGATACCGTCTTGAAACACGGAAAAGATGAAGATAAAGAGATATTCTTCCTCCTCGCCTTCACCGGCATGCGCCCTGGTGAGTTATGCGCTCTTTGGGAATCGGTGTTGAATTTTAAGGAGAACAAAATCAAGATTATCAGGACTATGTACAACCCAGACAATAACATGCGGAAGTATGAACTGACCCCACCAAAGACTAAGGGATCGATCCGGGAAATAGTTGTGGAGCCAGAAATTATGGACATGCTTAAGGCACATGTAAGAAGTATGACGAAGCTAAAAATGAAGGCTAGGTTAGTCGAGGAGGATATTTGTGAGGACAATTTCGTATTCTGCCGTCCAAACGGATATCCTTACATTCAGAAAACATTGATCAATCGAATGAACAGGCTTCTTAATAAGACCACCATCACAAAAGAAGCGACGCCACACATTTTTCGCCATACACACGTCAGTATGCTCGCCGAAGCCGGTGTCGATCTGCCCACAATCATGAAGAGAGTTGGTCATGACGACATGGATACTACCCTCAAGATTTATCTCCACGTGACTGAAAAGATGCAACAAAACGCTTCACTTAAAGTCCAAACAACATACAACGATTTACTACACATGATCGAAGCTAAATAATTTTATTGCAGGAAATGTGATTTTTATGTGATTTTATGAGAAATGGGCCCCCGCCAGGAGGCCCATTATCATTGGTATTCCAAGGTTTTAGAGCAGTGTCTTACATCATGCCGCCCATGCCGCCCATACCGCCCATGTCAGGGGCACCGGCTTTTTCTGGCTCAGGCTTGTCAGCGATGACAGCTTCTGTAGTCAAGAACATAGCAGCAACGGATGCTGCGTTTTGCAGTGCCGAACGAGTAACTTTCGCCGGATCCACGATACCAGCCTCGATCATGTTCACCCATTCGTTCGTTGCAGCGTTGTAACCGATGCCTACTTCTTCTTTCTTCAGGCGCTCAACTACAACAGAACCTTCTTGGCCAGCGTTGGAAGCAATTGTGCGAACCGGAGCTTCCAGAGCGCGAAGCACAATGTTCACACCTGTCTTCTCGTCGCCGTCTGCTTGCACCCCTGCTACGGCTTGGTAAACGTTCATCAGCGCTGTACCGCCGCCCGCAACGATACCTTCTTCTACTGCTGCGCGAGTAGAGTTCAGGGCATCTTCAATGCGAAGCTTGCGTTCCTTCAGCTCTGTTTCAGTTGCTGCACCAACCTTGATAACGGCTACGCCGCCGGAAAGCTTAGCCAGACGCTCTTGCAGCTTCTCGCGGTCAAAGTCGGAAGTTGTTTCTTCCAGTTGCGCTTTGATTTGGCTGACGCGTGCGGAAATATCTTTAGGATCGCCGCTTCCGTCTACGATAATCGTGTTTTCTTTCGTTACGCGAACTTGACGAGCGCGACCGAGTTGATCAATTGTAGCGGACTTGAGGTCCAAGCCAAGCTCTTCTGTAATCACTTGACCACCTGTCAATGCTGCGATGTCTCCGAGCATGGCTTTACGGCGATCACCGAAGCCAGGAGCCTTCACTGCCACGCAAGTGAACGTACCGCGAAGTCTGTTCACGACGAGTGTTGCCAGTGCTTCCCCTTCTACATCCTCAGCAATGATCAGAAGCTGCTTGCCGGATTGCACGATCTTCTCAAGAACAGGCAATACTTCTTGAATATTGCCGATCTTCTTGTCAGTGATCAAGATGTAAGGCTCATCCAATACAGCTTCCATCTTGTCAGTGTCAGTAGTCATGTAAGGAGAGATATAGCCGCGGTCGAACTGCATGCCTTCTACGACTTCCAGCTCAGTAGTGAAGCCTTTGGATTCTTCAACGGTAATAACACCGTCGCTGCCTACCTTCTCCATTGCTTCTGCGATCAGTTGACCCACTTCATCATCGGCAGAGGAAATAGCTGCAACTTGGGCGATCGCGTTTTTATTTTCAACCGGCTTTGCGATAGATTTAAGCTCTTCTACAGCTGCCTTCACCGCTTTGTCGATACCCTTGCGGATGATCATCGGATTAGCGCCGGAAGTAACGTTCTTCAGTCCTTCGCGGATCATGGCCTGTGCAAGAACAGTTGCAGTAGTCGTTCCGTCACCGGCAACGTCATTTGTTTTTGTAGCAACTTCTTTAACAAGCTGCGCACCCATGTTTTCGAACGCGTCTTCCAACTCGATTTCCTTCGCGATCGTGACACCATCGTTCGTAATCAGGGGGCTTCCGAATTTCTTCTCTAATACTACGTTGCGTCCTTTTGGACCAAGCGTAACTTTTACCGCATTTGCAAGGGCGTCCACACCGCGAAGCATGGAACGGCGTGCGTCCTCGCTGAACTTAATCTCTTTTGCCATGGTTGGAATCTCCTCCTCGTCGTAATCGTTAAGTATTCAAACACAAACAACTTTAGCGGAATAGCTTATGCGGAGCGACTTAGCCGATAATAGCGAGAATATCGCTCTCGCGCATGATCAGCATTTCTTTGCCTTCGTACTTCACTTCAGTGCCTGCATACTTGGAGAAAATAATCCGGTCTCCTTCTTTAACTTCCAAAGGAACCCGCTCCCCGTCCTTCAACGCACCGCTGCCTACAGCAACTACCTTGCCCTCTTGCGGCTTCTCCTTTGCTGTATCCGGCAGTACGATGCCGCTGGACGTAGTTTCCTCCTTCTCCATCGGTTCGATGAGTACACGATCGCCTAAAGGTTTGATCATACTAGTGAGCCTCCTCCTAAAGATTTGTTTGAAGTAATGTGTAAGTGTTGGATTGACGTGTTAGCACTCGCACTCTTTAAGTGCTAACAACAATTTTTATATTAATCATTTCCACTCTATTTTGCAAGAGGAAACGTGCATTTTTTTTGATAATTTTTCATGTAGTGAAATTACCTCCATCATTGTTGCCCTAGCGCAAGGAAATATTCACCATGGAGTGTATTTAGTGTCTTGGAGCCGGCCTACTATCCCTTTCCCTGTTCGTTGTTCGCTATCCCCTTCGCTCAGCATGAAAACCATTAGTAGACTGTACCCGCAGTTCCAAAAAACCTGTACGCTCACGCTCTATAGGGATAATTCCAAGGATTTCTCAAGTTCAAAAAGCGACTTTTCTGTTGCACTCTCTGTCATACTGCCAGCACATTGTTTGATTAATAACATTTCCGCACACAAAAACTTGACATGGGAACATATGTTCTGTAAAATACGATTAAATAGGATCATTTGTTCGGTGGTGATTGTTATGAGCCTTGTTAGAGCTGGTTTCAAGAACGATAGTTATTCATATTTCCTCCAACTAAGATGGCCGGAAGGGTTTCGCTGTCCACGCTGCGGGTACAATCAGGCTTACTCACTCCGCACCAGGCAGCTGCCGCTCTACCAATGCCGCGCATGCCGATTTCAAACCTCACTGACTGCCGGAACGATATTGGAGGGCAGCCGCACTAGCCTAGACAAGTGGCGCACGGCAATTGAATGGGTATCTACAGCTTCCAGCATCAACGCCACTCAATTGAAAGATATGATCCAAGTGACGTACAAGACAGCATGGAGAATGCTCCACAAAATTCGCAGCGCAATCAGTATGCTTGATGCTTCCTGCATGCAGACAGGGCAAGTTAGGGCAGGCATGGCATTTTACGGACGTCCGCTCTTTACCTACCAGCAAACCCCGCACGAGCATCCTGTATGGGTGAGCGTATCTGAGGAGCAAACGGTCAGTAAACAGGGAAGTCACGATCACAATTCTCGTGTGTACGTGAAGATAAAGTGTGTCCAGAATAATGAGCTTTGTGGAGAAAAGTTGAATAATCAAGGAAAAAAGCGCATGGCAGACACGCATATGGCGGCAACCGCAAATATAAATTTTCTGTCTAAGTGGGAGTTTGCAAAAGATCCTCTGCTTAAGCAGATTTTTGTGGACGCCAAGGAATGGATAAACAGAACGTTCAAGGGCATCGGCGGCAAGCACCTGCAATCTTATTGGGACGAATACTGCTTCAGAGTTAACTACGCTCATAATGAATTACCTCTTAACCATCGTCTGGCTTGTGTTTGCATATCTCGTTGCTGAAGCAAACTGAATGGCTATTGATCCACCTAACATTTGAACAAAGATATGATATAGCTTCAGAGCTTAGCTGAACGAAGTGGATAGTGTCGATACACCGGACATATGAGTAAAGAATATCCTGACGTGCATACAGCTTCAGAGCTCAGCTGAACCAAGGGGATAGTGTCGATATACACGAATAGAGGTGCAATTGGGAGGCCAATGGCCGGTGGCAGGCATAAGCGGGAGAATCATATAATCCATTGTTTAGCTGAGCCAAGGGGATAGCGAACAGCACGTGTGGCAAACCACCACCCACCCGGCGGACAGATACGAATCAAGCAGTAACGCGTGCCTACAAAAAAACCCGTACGATCCAAGCTCGTACGGGGTGTCTCAAGTTTCCTTCAACGCTGCGGTGTCAGCCGCTTGCTGCTTGCTATAAACAATTCGTGACAAGAGCACGCTAATTTCATAAAGCCCCATCATAGGAATGGTGACGAGTATCGCGCTCAAAATATCGGGCGGTGTAACCAGGGCGCCCAGAACGAACAATATAAAGTAGGCGAACTTTCTGAATTGCCCCAACCTCCGGGGGTTCAACAGCCGAATCTTGGTCAGGAACATCACGACCGCCGGCAGTTCGAAAAGGACCGTGATGGGCAGCACGATATTAAACAAAAAAGAAAAGTATTGGGAGATGCCGAACATCTCCTCCAATCCCAACGAGCCTGATAGCCGCGTCGAAAACAAGATGGCGAACGGAAATACGATAAAATACGAGAAGGCTAGACCGAGCAGTGCGAGCACAAAGACAAACGGCACATATTTGACGGCTGCCACTTGCTCCTCCCGCCGCAACCCCGGCTTGACAAATCCCCAAATCTGCAGCATGGCATAGGGTAGCGCAATTACAAGCGCCACCGCCAAGGCCACATTCATGTAAATCCGAACCGCATCCCAAGGCGAGAACACTTTAAGCGAAAAATCGGCTGCCGGGCCGCTTTCTTGTATATAACGGATGATCGGGTTTGCGATCAGCATCCCCACTATGACGGCCACGGCAATAACGAGGAGGACCCGGATCAGCCTCCGCCGCAGTTCATCCAGATGCGCGACAAATGATTGTTCTTCTGGCATGCGCGTTACTCCTTAATCGGGCAAGCGACGGTTATCCGAAGCATCCTTGCCGCGGTCTCCTTCTGCACTCATCAGGTTGCCGTTCTCTTTGTCGCCCTTCAGTGCTTCTGGCTTCCGCTTTTCTTCCTCTTCATTGATGACCTCATTCGCGCCTTTCTTGAACTCGCGAAGCGTTCTCCCGAATGCTCTTCCAAGTTCCGGAAGCTTGCTCGGGCCAAATAGCAGCAAAGCGATCAAGATGATCAGCACCAAGGTGGTCGGTCCAATATTTCCAAGCATTGACGTTCCTTCTTTCCTCAAGTTAATCGTGCAAAACTCACATGTCTATGACTCAACAGCTGTACAAGCCGCCGTATCCCATATCGGCGATTTCATCTGCCGTGATGCGTTCGCCCGCGCATATACGCGGGAGCAGCACATCAAAGGAAGTATGCGGATCATGCATGACACAGCCTGGCAAACCCAATATCGGCGTATCCTTCAAATAAGCCATCAACAGCATGGAACCGGGAAGCATTGGCGTGCCGTAGCTCACGATTTCCGCTCCGGCTCTTTTGATAGCGCCGGGCGTACGGTCATCCGGGTCTACAGACATCCCTCCGGTCAGCAGGATCATGTCAACGCCTTGTTCTGCAAAATGACGAATTTGCTTCACAATCTCTTCGACATGATCCGGCACAAGTCGCTGTTCGACCACGCGCGACCCAAAAGCACTCAGCTTCTCTTCAACCTTGGGGCCAAATTTATCTTCAATACGCCCATGATACACTTCATTCCCCGTCGTAATCAAGCCTACCCGAAGCGATTTGAAGGGCTTCACCTCAATCGGACCATTTCCTGCGTGTCCCCACGCTTGCCCGTTCTCTATGTCCGCGTTCCTTGATTGGGCAAGCTGTTCAACTTGTATGACTTTTTCCTCTTCGACAAGAAGAGGGATCACTCGGGTACCTGCCAGCTTATCGGAAGGGTGTACAACTGTATTGTTCGGAATGGTGGCCAATGCAATTTCTCCCAAGCGATTCACTTGATCGACAAAGCGCTTATCGATTTTGGCAAGGCCGTGAATTCTAGACACAATATTCGACTTTCCCTCGTGAGGCTCTGTCCATTCGACCAGTTTGCCCGCTGCCGCTTTCGCCAGACGGATGGCTGCATCATCCTCATGCAAATAGCCTTGTTGCACGTCGAGAATATAAATGTGTTCCTTGCCGATGCTGAGCAGTGCAGGAATGTCCTGCTGTTGGATCACGTGGCCTTTTTGAAACAGCCTCCCTTTGAATTTCCCGGGTATAATCTGCGTCAGGTCATGTGCAAGCACCATGCCTATAGCATCTTCCACACGAATTTCCTTCATCATGGCGGCCCTGTCCATCATGCGTCATGATCCCCCATTCGACCAGTCAATACTTGCAGCGCATGCGGCAGTTGATCAATGATAACGCGCAGGCTTTCCAAAACTCCCTTGGGGCTGCCCGGCAAATTGATGATCAGCGTATTGCCTCGCAATCCGGCTGCGCCGCGGGAAAGCATAGCCCGCGGATTCACCTGAATGGAGGCCAAACGCATCGCCTCCGGAAACCCCGGCGCTTGGCGGTCGATCACTTTCAGAGTGGCTTCAGGTGTCATATCACGCGGCGAGAGACCGGTCCCGCCGGTTGTTAGAATCAAGTCGGCTCGATGATAATCGCTCATTTCAATCAATGCGGCCATGATTTCGTCCATTTCGTCTGGCACAATTCGATAATCGACAATTTCACCGTTAATTTCATCCTCCACCAATTCCCGGATCACTTGTGCGCTGGTATCTTCCCGCTCGCCTCTTGATCCTTTGTCACTGGCTGTCAGGATGGCCACTTTCCACTTCATCCCTTACCCCTCCATCCGGATTTATCCGTGTTTATTCCCGGTGATATTCTCCATGTACGCCTCCCGTTTTGCTGAGCAGCCGTGTTTGCTCTATAACCATGCCTTTTTCCAGTGCCTTGCACATGTCATAAACCGTTAGCGCGGCAGCGCTGACAGCCATTAATGCTTCCATTTCAACGCCAGTTCGTCCCTTTGTGCGAACTTCCGCTTCGATACGGAGCTGATCCTTCCCGTTATTCGCAAATTGTATATCCACTCCTGTCAGTGCTATCGGATGGCACATAGGGATGACATCAGCTGTTCGCTTGCAGGCCATGATGCCGGCCACCTGGGCTACAGCCAGTACATCACCCTTCGATACCTGGCCCTCCAAAATAGCCTTCAAGGTTTCGGGCTGCATGCGAATGGTGCTCTCAGCTCTGGCGACACGCTCTGTTTCCGACTTGGCTGAGATATCCACCATTCTGGCGCGGCCATCTTCGTTAAAATGCGTAAATGCCATGATGACGCCACCATCTTTCATTGTAATGGAAACGGGCAAATGAGAGATAGCTCCCTGCTCCTCCCGCTTGTAACAAATTTGTGAATTTTTCAAGCGCTGGCATGCGCGTTCCTCTCAACTGCACGGCTTGATTTCTTCATTCTCCGTCACAATCACATCCACCGACATATCATGCTGCTCGACTGGCAGTCGTTCGAAAACCTGCAGTTCGAAGGCCGGCGCTACTCGAAGAGGATGCTTGCCCGCCTTATCGCCAGCATGAAGCAGCTGCTCGAATTTTTTGTCATAATAACCGCCGCCGTACCCAATCCGGTTCCCCCGTCGATCGAAAGCCGCTCCCGGCACGATGATCAGGTCTGCGGACTCCTCCCTGCTCAGCAATGGCTGTGCAAGATCGGGCTCCATAATCCCGTATGCTCCTAAGCGCAGATCGCCCGGCTCTTTAATTTGGTAAAAAGACATCGTTGCCAGCGAGCGGTCGACACGCGGCGCTGCAACATTCCATGACTGCTTCCACGCCCAAGTGACAAATGGACGGATATCCACTTCCGAACGGAACGGCCAATATACAAGTACGGTCGGCCGAGAATTTCGTTCCTGCATAGCCGCTGTCCATGCGGAACGAATCATTCGGTTGCAGATTTGTTCCGACCTCGCCCTGCGCTCCTCAGCGGGCAGCATATCTCTGCGCTGAAGCGAATAGGCGCGCCACTCTGCTTTCGTACGGGTTTGCATCGTCTCCAACCCTTTTTTGCTTGATATGTATCAGTGTATCATACTCTATCGTGAAATACATAGAGACGGCCTGCTGATTAATCAACAGCCGCCTCCGATATGAAACGGGCTACGACGGGCAGATGGTCAGAAGCAATTGTGACCGGAACGTAAACCTCCTGGACACGCATAGCTGCCGCTTCCGGCCATACCGCATAAATATGATCGATCTCCCGGTTCCCCATAATCGTTCCCCGTTTTTCCGTTTGCTCCAGCTTGTTCCAACGTTCGGGCAGCAGCTGCAGCAACGGATGCGCTGCTTCCATATTGAAATCCCCCAGGAGGAAGGCTGGCTCTTGGGCCCGCTCAAGATGACGAAGCAGCAAGGGCATTTGCCGTTCTCTCTCCTTCTCGCTCAAGCCCAGGTGGGTCGTAAATACTTCTATCTCTCCCCAATCTGTCGCCACGACCGCTTTCAGCAATATCCGATTTTCCCGCAATCCTCCCAGTGACAGGGAGGTTGCCGAAACGATCGGGTAATGGCTTAATATGGCGTTCCCATATGCAAAGCGACCCAGCTTCAGGCTAGGCGCAAAGGCCCAATTCATCCCAAGCTCCCTGGCTAGTTCTTCGACCTGATTTTGAAATCCGCTGCGCCACAAATAGGAATCAACCTCCTGCAGTGCAACGATATTGGCCTGCTCCTGCCGAATCACCTGGGCGATACGACGGATGCTGGTGATGTCGTCGGTGCCTTTAGCGTGCCGAATGTTGTAAGTCATGACGTTCCATGGTACAGGATCTTGTTTTGCGGCCAGGAGCACTTGCGCGGGCTTCTCCCGAACGGAGGAGATGACAGCATGATTATGCTTCCCTGCCAACCCAGCAGCCAGATAAACGGTGCTCGCCGCTGCTATGCATAAAACTGCTGTCCATATCTGCACATGCCTGCTCTTATGTAAGCGGTTGCAACCCTTCATTAGACTCATGCTATCCCCTGCCCTCGTCTATCGGCTGATGGTGAAATCTTGGGTGGTTTCTTCGATTGTAGCACGGAACACAGAAAGGCTAGTAGGGCCAATTCGTTCCAATTTATTGTGTTTTGCCGAATCTGCATCTGTTCATGTAAACTAGAAGGGACTGCATTAAGGAGGATGAACATGCTGCTTCAAGGAATCGGAATAACGAAATCTTACGGCACGACGCCGATATTAACCGATATTCATATACAAGTAGAAGAGAAGGAAAAGATTGGCCTCGTAGGCGTGAACGGTGCAGGGAAATCAACCCTGCTTCGCATTCTGGCGGGGATTGACAGCGCGGATAGCGGCGATATCATTGTGCCCAAGCAAACCAAAATCGGCTACTTGGCACAGCATAGCGGGCTCAATTCCGAGCTTTCCATGTGGGATGAACTGATGACGGTCTATGCGCCGCTGACAGAGATGGAAGAACGAATGCGGCAGCTGGAACAACGCATGAGCGCCCATGACGAAGCCCGCGATCCTCTCGCCATGGAAGCATTGCTGCAGCAATATGATGAGCTTTCTCATCAGTTCCGCATGCAAGGCGGATACGAGATGGAAGCCAATGTGCGGGGCATCCTGAACGGTATGGGATTCGGCGATATGCCGTTTGACACGCCGGTCAGCGCTTTAAGCGGCGGGCAAAAAACCCGCCTCGCACTAGCCAAGATCCTTCTGCAGGCACCGGAACTGCTCATGCTCGACGAGCCGACCAACTACCTGGACATTGCCACTTTGACCTGGCTGGAGGCCTATCTGAAGCAATACAAGGGAGCCATCCTGATCGTTTCGCACGATCGCTTTTTTCTTGACGCTGTGGTTGGCTCTATCTACGAAATCGAGCGAACCAAGGCAAAGCGTTACACCGGGAACTATAGCAAATTTATCGAAACAAAAGCGAAGGACTTGGAAATCGAACAAAAGCACTACGAAAAGCAGCAGCAAGAGATTCAGAAGATGGAGGATTTCGTTCGCCGAAATTTGGCGCGAGCCTCTACAACCAAGCGAGCACAATCGCGCCGCAAAGCGCTCGAGAAGTTGGAACGGCTCGAAAGACCTGCGGGCGAACTGAAGCGGGCATCCTTCTCCTTCCGAGCGGCACGAGCATCCGGCAACGATGTGCTGACGGTCGAGCAGCTGTCGGTAGGCTATCCCGAGCAAGAGCCCCTGTTTCGCCATGCCTCCTTCCACTTGGAGCGCGGCGAAACCGTTGCTCTGATCGGGCCGAACGGGATTGGCAAGTCTTCCTTGCTCAAGACCTTGATGGGCCAAATCCCGGCACGGGAAGGCTCCATTCGCTGGGGAGCAAAAACGGACGTCGCTTATTATGATCAGGAACATACCTCCCTGAATCCGAACAATACGGTGCTCGAGGAGGTATGGAGCGCATTCCCGCATAAGGACGAGCTGTCTATCCGCACCGTGCTCGGCAACTTCCTCTTCAGCGGCGAAGACGTGGAAAAGCCTGTCGGTTCATTAAGCGGCGGTGAACGCGCACGTGTCGCGTTGTCCAAGCTGATGCTGCTCGAGGCCAATGTTTTGATTCTGGACGAGCCTACCAACCATCTCGATTTGTACAGCAAGGAAATTTTGGAGTCTGCTTTGCTTGATTTTGAAGGTACCTTGCTGTTTATTTCACATGACCGCTATTTTCTCAACAAAATGTCGGAGCGCGTCATCGAACTCGGTGTTGACGGCATTCAACATTTCCTGGGAAATTACGATGATTATGTCGAGAAGAAAGCCGAGCTGGCTGAGCTCGCCGAACATACAGCGGGCTCAAGTCAGAGCGGCAAGCAAACCATGTCTGCGCAAGCCGACAAGGGGGCTTCTTCCTACGAAGCGGAAAAGCAAGCCAAGCGCGAAGAGAGAAATCGCCAGCGCAAGCTGGAGCAATGCGAGAAGCAAATTGCAGAGCTCGAGGAACAGCTAACAGAGATGGAGCTGCGCATGGCAGAGCCAGAAGTATTCCAAGACTATGTGAAATTGCAAGAGCTTGAGCAGCAAATATCCGCTGTCAAAAGCAAGCTGCAGGAACTCTACGAGGAATGGGAAGCTTTAGCTGAATAATCCGATGCCTTCTCCTGATTGCTGGCGGACAATTCATGAAGCCGCAGCAGCAGCATCGGAACAGCTACATATACAATCATGGTGGCTGCGGACACGATACCGGAATCATTGACCAGCAGTGCCGTGACCGCACCCGCTACTATGGCGATAAACCCATGCATCAGGTCCGGCACGGCGTGCTGCCACCGGTGAAACACACCGCGCGGCTTAATCAGCAGCACAATCATAACCAGAAGGCTGGCAATGAGCACCTTGCTCCAAGAGGAAACGCCAATCAGGTGCACATTCATCGAGAGCTTGCGATACACCATGGCTGCAATCAGATCAAGCCGTCCCCCTTCTACCAACTCCATCGCCTTGCCGATATGACTTTGGCTTGCAGCATCCATCGGAAGCCATGCGTTCAACCCCCATAAGAGCAGCAAGCCGGACAATCCGGCCGCCGCCGCGATTCCGATCAAGCGCACCATTGCGCGCTTGCCTTCCCACAGCCGGGTAAACAGCCGCGTATACAATATCGCGAATGCGGTTGCCGCTGTCAAAGCTCCGCCCGCGTTCGTACCGCCCGACGGCGCTGCCAAATAAAACAATATGATTAAAAAAGCAGCCAGTGAGAGTACTGCCAACACGCTCCGCCTTCTGCCCCTTGCAGGCGCCCAGTATTGGGCCGCTGCAGCTGTCGCCAGCAGTGCTGAACCGACAAGCACTCCCATAAACTCATTGCCGATCCCGTAATAACGGGCGCCCACCATGGCGTCATAGCCGAGCACTGAATGCTTCATCGCTTCCGCTCCCGTAAGTCCATCCAGGAGGATGGCGGCGGCTCCAGCAGCGCCCAACCACCCCGCTGCCTGTACGGAGCCGGAACAGTTCTGAACATTCTGCTTCCCGCTGGCGCGCCCGAGGTTGCCCGTCATGACCGCGGCCACTGCCAATGCCGCAGTGCCGGTCACAAATAAAGCGCCCAATCCTTCACCAGGCAGATGCGCCGCCCAACCCATGACCAGCAAAACAACCGGTGCAGCCAGCAAGCTTAACAGAAGCGCACCGCCAACCGTTTGCCAAAGCCACGCAGGCATGCGCGCCCTCCAGGCTGAAGGAAACACGACGATAACGAGCAAGCCGAGCAGCACTGTAATTTCGTACGAAACGAATGAATAAAGCAGCGGCGGACGCAGCTCATAGATCTTGCGCATCAGTTCTACCGTTTGCGCAGCTTCCTCCAGCGCATTTTCCTTTGGCTGCGCATGCATGACTGCGCCAATCATCGTAGGAGGTTTCTGCAAGTGCAATTCCGCCAACAATGTCGGAGCGATATCATACATGGACACAACGGCTGCTCTCCGGGTAGTGGCGGAGGTCAGCAAAGCAGAACCTCCGGAACCGTTGTCGGGCCTCCACAGGGTAATCGGCGCCATGCGGTTATAGCTCCGGTAAGCGTCAGCATGCACAGACGGCGAAAACAGCAGCAGGAACGGATACTGCGCACCGCTGCCATTCCGATTGATCAGCTGTCCGACGAATGCATCCATTTCCTGAAGAATCGTATGTTTCAGCATATGAAATTGCTCCGTTTGATACAGGCTGCGTGCGTCATAGAGACGATCCAAGTCACCAAGCTCAACTAGGGCAAGCGATGGACTCGGAAGATGTTGCAGCTGATGGAGCAACGCTTCGTAATTCGTTCGCAAGCCAAACGGCCGCCCGGGGTCTAGGGCATTCGTCCTTGCAGACACATCTCCGGAAGCTGCTCCGTCCCTGTTGATGAGCAGCAAGGGAGCATGCCTGCCCAGCTTGGCAGCATCTGGGGCCAGCTGATCGGGCCAGCCGCGATCCCGATTGCCGAACGCATAAACGGGAACCCCTGCTTGCAGCAGCATGTCGCCCAACCGATGGGCGGTGTCATTCTGCAAGGCAGGCCAGTCCACAATATCGGGCACGACAACTTCCAGCTCCGACATGGCCAGCCCCGTTCGCCTGGCGAGCAGTTCCCCTGCAAAGCCTTGTTCTTTCCCGAACTGAACCCATTCCTGCACATGGTAAGCCTGCAGACTGGCTCCCGCTTCCATGGGCGCTCCGAGGCCGATGGAAGCGTAGACGTCTTCAACGCCGCGAACAGGGGTACGAATGTTCATGGCACCGGTTGCGCCTTCGCGAACAAGCTGACGCAGATGAGGGTACCGGCTCAGTTCAGCCTCATTCCATTCTTGGAACGACAGACCGGGAACAGCTATCAGCAGCATTCGTCCTTGATTCTGCTCCGCAGAAGCCTCCGAAGATCGCTCTCCCGCTTCCGCATATACCTTGTCAGCACTTATTGTTACCAGTGTCGCTATAGTCAGAAATGCCAGATACCCTATCAAACAAGCCCATTTCCCCCATATGCTCCTTACTGCTGTGAGCACTGTTTCATCCTCCCCTCTTGTTCACAACGCTTATTCACATTATTCACAGGCTTATGCACAGCTAATCGTGGACATTTTTCTTTCTCTCGATACATGTTCAAGTCGTTATCCACTTTATCCACATTATCCACAGCTGTTTTTTGAAAAAGTTGTCCTGTTTTTCTACACAACCAAGGTCCTGCATGAACAGGACAAAAGGCTTGTTTTCCACAAAGATACAAGCTTGTGGATAATTTTTATGCACAGTTGGGAGGAATAAAGAATCAGGTACATAGAAGCAAGCGGCCAACACATCTGCATGAACGCAAAAAAACGGCGAATCGCAACCACGATCCACCGTTTCTTGCAAGTTTACTCTTACGCTTTGGCCCAATCCTCCAGCGACAGCATGGGATCAGCTTTCATATCCAGCGCGGTAAAGGACTTTCGTTCCCACTTGAGATAGGCAGCGGCCGCAATCATGGCGGCATTGTCGGTGCATAATGCCAGTGGCGGGATCGCCAGGCGGATGCCTTCACGGCTGCATGCTTCCTCCAAGCTTGTGCGAAGGCCCCGGTTGGCTGCAACACCGCCTGCAACTACAAGCTGCTCCGCTCCAGTTTCCTTCACGGCACGCAGCGCCTTCACCGTCAATACGTCAATGACAGATTGCTGAAAGCCTTTGGCGACATGAGCCGGGTCAAGCGTCTCCTTGCGCATGGCTGCCTGGTTCAATGCATTCAGCACCGCTGATTTCAGTCCGCTGAAGCTGAAATCGTAAGAATCCGGCTCCAGCCAGGCGCGCGGCATCGGGATTTCGCCATCCGCCTCCAGCGCCAGCCTGTCTACATGCGGACCGCCCGGATAAGGGAGCGACAGCGCCCGGGCCACCTTGTCGTACGCTTCGCCGACCGCATCATCGCGGGTTTGTCCGAGCCGCCGGAAGCTGCCATCCGCCTCCATGTGGATAATCTCCGTATGTCCGCCAGACACAACCAAGGCTATGAGCGGGAAATGCAGCTCGCCGCTCAACCGATTGGCATAAATGTGACCGGCGATATGATGCACCCCGATAAAGGGAAGGCCGTGCGACAGAGCCAGCGCTTTCGCAGCGACCACTCCGACGAGGAGCGAGCCGACGAGTCCCGGGCCTTGCGTCACGGCTACTGCCGACAAATCCTTGAGCTGCACGCCTGCTTCCTCCAGCGATGCCTCCATGATTCGCGTGATGGTTTCCACATGCTTGCGCGAAGCAACTTCCGGCACTACACCGCCAAAGCGCTTATGCGTGTCCATCTGGCTGGAGACGACATTGGACAAAATACGCCGGCCATCCTCCACTACCGCCGCCGAGGTTTCATCGCAGCTTGTTTCCAAAGCCAGTATTCGACATGTCATGCTGAGTCCCCCCGATCCGAGTCCGATGACAAATGCGTCCACATAATTAATGCGTCTTCGCGATTGTCGGTGTAATACTCTTTGCGAATGCCTACCCCGTAGAAGCCCAGCTTCTCGTAGAGCCGCTTCGCGCGCAAATTGGAAACCCTGACCTCGAGCGTCATGCGCTTGGCTCCTAGAAACAAGGCGGTCTCCTTCAAGCGAATCATGAGCTTCTCGCCCCAGCCTCTTCCGCGGAATTCCGCCTTGACCGCGACGTTCGTAATATGCGCCTCATCCACAATGAGCCAAAGCCCGCCGTAGCCGGCCAACCGTCCCTCGTGCTCCAGCACGACATAATGGGCATAGTGATTTTGCGTCAATTCATTGCGGAAGGCTTCCGCGCTCCAAGGGGTCGTGAAAGCCTCATTTTCAATCTCGCAGACGCAGGGGATATCGTCCAATCGCATGGACCGAAACCGCGGAGTGGAGACAGCATCGTCAAAAGCTCGATTAGCAGGCAAGTTCATCCACTCCTTTACGTCCGTTTGGCCAGCAGCTTGGCCTCCGCTTCGGCCAACTGCGTATAATTGGGCACGACATCGTGCACCTCTTCCGCATCCCACTCGCGCACCAGTCCGATTGCCCCGATATAAGCGGCATCGATCTGACTCTCCTGCCAGCCAAAGGAGATGCCGCCCTGGCGGGCGCGTTCCTCTGCCGCCTGCAGCTGTGCGGTGAAGCGGCCGGTTTCGCCAACGACCAAAATCTCGGCTGGACGCTCTACAACTGTGCCGTCGAGCTCACCGGCTATGGCGGCCCCGATCAATTCGTCGAGCCATTGCTGCAGCTGGCGGTTGCGGTCGCCGCTCATATTCTGCATATTGGCTGCGCCGTCCCACAGCGCATACAAGCCGGTGTAGACATTTTCGCGGCGTGCATCGAGAATGGGGGCCACCCATACCGGCGCGCCTTGCCCGCGCGCGTAATTCTGCTTGCCGCCAAGCGCCAATGCAGCCAGTGTCGATACGCTAACTAGCGGAAGCTGAAGCGACCAGGCCAGCGTCTTCGCGACGGTCACGGCTATCCGCACACCCGTATACGATCCCGGACCCGAACCGACTGCAATTCCGTCCAGGTCGGCAGCTGTCATGCCAGCCTCAGCCAGCAGTTCCTCAATTGCCGGGACGAGCCGGATCGAATGATTGCGCTCGGCTGCGGAGTGGCGCTCCGCCACCACTTCCCCGTCCACAAGAATGGCTGTGCTGAGAAGGGCCGTGGAAGTATCCAACGCCAATATGCGTGAGGGAGCTTTGCCGTTGCCTTGTCCTGTTTGGCAATCCGCAGAAGCCGCCTGCAAACTGCGCATCCAGCGCTCGCCAAGCGCCGCATAACGCTCACCGATCGCCTCCACAGCAATTTCCCGCGCCTCCTCCTGCTCCCCTCGGCTAATCCGCAGATGCAGCCGCTCTGCCGGAAGCTCGCTGGCAATTCGTTCCGCCCATTCCACCAGCGTGACGCCCTCGCCGTAGAAGTAATCCTCCAGTCCCAGCTCGGCGGCTTCCGCCTCCGAGATCCGGTACACATCCATATGATAGAACGGCAGCCGGGACTCCTCATATTCCTTTATGATTGTAAAAGTGGGACTATTTACCGTCTCTTGAATGCCCAATTCACTGGCGAATGCCTGCGAGAATCGTGTTTTCCCTGCGCCCAAATCTCCATCCAGCGCAATTACAGTGCCAGGACCGCACAAAGGCGCCAATGCAGCCGCCAGCCGATCCGTCTCGGCTGCCTGTTCCACCTGAATACGCCAGCCGCTGTCTGCTCTGTCCATCCGAATCATAATATAGCGAACTCCCTTGTCCTTCATTAATTTCTTAATTATAGCGCTCACCTAGCCAACGGGCAAACACAAAAAACCCCCGCCCTAGCCAAGGCAGCCAGGTTCGGGAGCTGTCATGCGGATGATGCATGCCAAAGACGGGAATGGGGATCAAAGCTCTTGCAGCTCTTCCACAGGAACGGTGCGCCGCTTCTCTTCGTTGTGCTCCACATGGATGTCAGCGACCCCATTCACTTCATCCACACTGTCAATCCATACCGAATCGCCTTCAAAAGCTACGTTCACCTTGTTGACCGAATTCAAAATTTCCTTAGCTCTCTTCGTATCCAATCTGCATTGTCTCCTTTCTCTGCTGCAAATCACTGCATCACGATCTGTATTCAGGCTGTTCAAACGATCGATTGATCTGGGCGAGCACGGAGTTCGGCTCGTCCATCGTATCGGTCGTCGTCTCCCCGATCAGTCCGTTCTGCGCGCTGACCGTACCGCCGCCGAGTCCTTCATTCACCATGCGGTCCTCATCCATTAACGCATCGTCCCGACTTTCGTAAAGCGAATCGCCCTTTTGCTGTTCAGCCATCGTCCGTGCCTCCGTTATTCGATGATTTGGGAATGGTTATCACGTATACTTTGCGCATTTGCACATATTTCTATACTGGATAAGCAGATCGAACAAGCGCATCCTATTGCATAAAGAATTTGAAGGAAGGCGGTGAATGTGGCATGCATACGATTTGGAAAGGCGCTGTCAGCTTCGGGCTGGTTCATGTGCCTGTGAAGATGTTCTCGGCTACCGAGGACAAAGATATTTCCATGCGCATGATCCATCAGCCATGCGGAACTCCCGTGGGCTATGTGCGCCGATGCGCCACTTGCGATACCGATGTGGTATGGGAAGATATCGTGAAGGGATACGAGTATGAAAAGGGGCATTTTGTGCTGTTCAGCAAAGAAGAGCTGAATGCGCTGAATGGCGAGGTCAATAAAGAGATCAAAATCCTGGACTTCGTAGATATCGCCGAGATTGATCCGGTCTATTTCCAAAAAACGTACTATCTCGCCCCCGGCGACACAGGATCGAACGCCTACAGCCTGTTGCTGCAGGCTCTTCGCGAATCCGGAAAAATCGGGATCGCCCAAGTCTCCATCCGTTCCAAAAGCAGCCTGGCCGCCATTCGCGTTGTTGAAGGCTGTCTGGCGATGGAAACGATCTTTTACCCCGATGAAATTCGCCCCGTTGCCCAGGTGCCGAACCTGCCGGAAAAACCAAACGTGGACGAAAAAGAGCTGACCATGGCCAAAATGCTGATCGATCAGCTGACCGTTCCGTTCGAGCCGGAAAAGTATCAGGATGAGACAAGACAGCGCACAATGGAAGCCATTCAGCAAAAAATTGCGGGCGAAGAGGTACAGACAGCGCCGCAGCAGCCTACAGCCAATGTGGCGGATCTAATGGCAGCACTGCAGGCCAGCTTGGCTGCTGTGCAGACCGATCCCGGCGAGGCGCCGGCGCGCAAGCGCAAATCGGCAGCGGGCAAGAAGGAGGAAGCGAAGCAAGCGGCCGGCGCGGAGGAAGCCAAGCCGGCTGCCAAGAAGCGCGCAACCAAGGGCAAGGCCAAGAAGGAATCCTGACGCCGATTCCCGGTCAGCGTCAGGATAGCGTACACTGCGCGGCCGGCGTATCCACGAAAGCCTGGATGCTCGGCTGGCGCATTGTCCCCCCTGGCGTCCACTCCAGAAACTGCACCTTGACGCAGAGCTCGGGCCGCACCCACACCGCATCCTTGCTGCGCTCCGGCTCGTTGGCAAATGGGCTCTCCGCTATGATCATCGGCCGGATTCGCTCGGTAATGTCCCGCCAATCGGCAACGCCAAGCTTGCCGGTTCCGGCATGGCCGATATAACGAAGCCGGCCTTGCTCATAAACCCCCAGCAGCAAGGCATTGACCACGTTGCCGCGGAACGTTGCGCCCCCGATTACAGCGTGCAGGTCCGCATACAGCTTCGTCTTCTGCCAACGGTCGTCCTTTCCGTTAAGCGCATACGTGCTGTCCAGATCTTTGCATACGATCCCTTCCATCTGATGCTGCCTCATAATTTTCAGAAGCAGCTCCGGATCATAGTAGTTTTGCACCAGCTGCACCCGCTCGCCCGGGATAAGCACTTCCTTGAGCAGCTTCTGCCTGTCGGCAAGCTTTTGGCTGGTAACCCAGCTGCCGTTGCAGTACAGAATGTCATAGACCATATAGACGATGGGAACTTGCTTGACTGCACGTTCAATGCTCTGCTGCTTGCGCAGACTGTCCCGCTTCATGACTTCTGCGAAGGACGGGCGCTGATGATTGAAGGCGATAATTTCGCCATCCAATATAAAAGAGCTCGCTTTGCAATACGACTCGGGATCGTGCAATTCGGGATATTGGATCGTGCGATCATTCAGCTTGCGATTGATCAGCCTGAGTTCCTCTCCATCCCAGTAGGCCAGCATTCTGACCCCATCCCACTTGATCTGGGCTGCCCACTTGCCCGCTTGCGGCGGTTGATCAGCCGATACCGGCTCAAAGGGAATGACAGGTTGTAGTTTCATTTCGTCTCCTCACGTCACCATGTTGGATTTCTATTGGCCAGTATCCCCAATATGCACGCGGTTCACGCTTGAGACTGCATATTTATCCGCAAGATCAAGCAAAATGGGAATAGTCGAGGAGGCGATGATAATGCCGGCTGCAAGTAAAGGCACGATCCAGGTAGAAGGCTGCGAAGTAGCCGTATCCAATCCCAATAAGCTGATGTGGGAGGAGCCGCGCATAGACAAAGCGCAGTTTTTGCAAAAGCTGGCGGAGCTGGCCCCTTATTTGCTCCGTTACTGCCGCAATCGATATTTGACCACCATACGCTTTCCGGACGGCGCCCTGGGCAAATCATTCTATCAGAAGAACGCCCCGGAGCCTACGCCCGATTATGTACGTGTCGAGAGGCTCGAGGATACGCATTATGTCGTTTTGGAATCATTGCCGGTCCTGCTGTGGCTGGGGAATTTGGCGTGTCTGGAATTCCACCCCTCCTTCCATGAGGTGGGCAGCACGCTGCCTTGCGAGTGGGTCATTGATCTGGACCCGAGTCTGGAGTATGATCCGAGGATGGCGGAGGCAGCAGTCATCATTGGCGACATCCTGCACTCCCTGCAAATCGAGGCTGTGCCAAAAACGTCCGGGGCTACCGGCATTCAACTGTACATTCCGATCCAACCCGGCTACACGTTCGAACAGCTCCGCGCCATTGGCAAATTTGTTGCAACCTTTGCGGTCCAGCAGCACCCGCAGCTATTTACCATTGAACGGTTCAAAAAAGACCGCGGCGACCGCATCTACTTCGACTACTTGCAGCACTGGCCCGGCAAGACGCTCTCCTCGCCCTATACGCCCAGGGCGCGCAAGGGAGCGCCGGTTTCCACACCGCTCCGCTGGGAGGAGCTGCGCGACGTGTATCCGTTCGAACCCTCGCAGTACAATCTGAGCAATATCGGAGAGCGCCTGCGCCGGCATGGAGACCTCATCGCCGCTTGCCCCAAGCAACGCCTGGATGAAGTGCTCGCCTTTCTGGAGAAGCGGCGGCTGACTTAAATTCCCGGGATCGGCGAACGTTTGTGAGCGGTTTTCAGGTATTGCTTTTCCAGCTTTTCCCGGACTGCCGGATCAATATCCTTCCCTTCCAAATAATCGCTGTTGGCCTCATAAGTAATGCCGAGCTCCGCCTCGTCCGTTTGCCCTTCCCACAGTCCGGCCGTGGGCGCTTTGTCCAGGATGGACTTCGGAACGCCAAGCGATGCCGCCAGCATCCGCACTTGCCGCTTGTTAAGCGAGCTGAGCGGTGTTACGTCGACAGCGCCGTCCCCGTACTTGGTGAAAAATCCGGTGATCGCTTCGGACGCATGATCGGTGCCGACAACGAGCAGGTTCTGCTCGAAAGCAAGAGCATATTGGATGACCATTCTCGTACGCGCCTTGATATTGCCCTTGCCGGGAATACTCACATGACGGTGCACCCCGATCGATTTGAGCGCATATTCTGTCTCCAGCGCAATCTCGTTAACGGCTTCCTCGATATTTGTCTCCACCGTATACTTCAATCCAATCGCACGGGCTGCCGCGTAGCTGTCCTCGATGTCCTCCTGCTTGCCGTAAGGCTGGAACACACCCAAAGTGCGGTAGTCCATGCCGCTTTCTTCGGACAGCTCGTCGGTGGCTTTCTTGCACAGCGCTGCAGTAACTGCACTGTCAATGCCGCCGCTAATGGCAATGAGGAGCCCTGTCGTTCCCGACTTTTTCACATAGGACTTCAAAAAATCAACCCGTCTGCGAATCTCTTCCTCTACATCAATCTCCGGCTTCACGCCAAGCTCTGCAATAATCTCCTTTTGCAAACTCATCGCTTTCGCACATCCTTTTCCGTATGCTCTCTTCAACCTACTTGTGAACTAACCTGACATCTTGCTCTTATTATACAACACTTCTGGCTTTTTACCGAATCCTTTGCTATCGTATGGGCTAAAGAGAGGAGAGAGAGACGCCGATGATAGACATACACTGCCATATTTTGAGCGATTTGGATGACGGAGCGGGTGATATGCGGGAATCCGTCGAGATGGCCCGAATCGCCTTTGAAGACGGCATTCGCCACATTGTCGCGACTCCCCATTTTACATTGGCCTACCGCAATACGGCAGCGCGTGTGCAGCGCAAGGTCCGGGAGCTGCAACAGGAACTGGACCGCCAGGGTATCGCCGTGACGATTCATCCCGGCAACGAAGTGCGCTTGGAATCCAAGGCTTTCATTTACGATCAGGCAAAATCCGACCAGTTCTCCTACCTGGATCCTGCTCAAAACTATGTGCTGCTGGAGCAGCGATGGTCTGACTTTAATCCGGAGACCCTTGAAGTGGTCAAGTGGTTTTTACGTCGCAACACCCGCCCAATTGTTCCCCACCCGGAACGCCACGTATTCTTCCGCAGACAGCCCGAGCTTGTTGAGCAGTTGATTCAGGCCGGTATGTGGACACAGGTGACGGCAGACAGCCTGAACGGCAATAACGGCGAGGAAGTGCGGCGGTTCGCCGAATGGCTGCTGGCCAACGACTATGTTCATGTATTGGCCACAGACGCGCACAACGTGCGGCGCAAGCCGAATCTGTCCAGCGGCTACGATGCCGTACGCAAGCTGGCGGGCAATCGACGTGCCGAGCAAATTATGGAGCGCACGCAGCGAATTCTTTTCCCCAAGAGCTAATCGAGTAATTCCATCCGATTCAGCACCTGCTGGATTCGCTGCACTCCCCGACTGATTTGCTCTTCATGCAGATGCGCAAAGCCGAAGCAGGCAGCGGGCGGATGACCGGCAGTCACATAATAGGCGGCTCCGTCCGTCCATTCCACTCCCGCCTGTCTGCAGGCAGCGAGAACCCGCTTATATTCATCCGCATTTCCGTTCCACCGGGCGAACAGATGCAGGCCGGCATCGGCGGGGAACAGCTTGAAGCGCTGTGAGAGCCTGTCGTTCAACTCCATGCGAAGCAGCTCGCGTCTGCGCGCATAAATCCGTTTCATTCTTCTCAGATGCTTCTCATAGCTCCCCTCATTAAGAAAGGCGGCAAGCGCCCGCTGCTCCGCCAACCCCGAAGCATGGGGCTCCGCAAGCCGCTGCGCCTGCACGAATGGCCGGCGCAGCCCTGGAGGCAGCACCGCGTAGCCTATACGCAAAGCCGCAGGCATCGATTTCGAAAAGCTGCCAATGTAGACGACTCTTCCTTCCGTATCCAATGCCTTCAACGGCTCGACAGGCTTGCCCCTATAGCGGAATTCACTGTCATAATCATCCTCTACAATAAAGGCGCGTGTGCGCGATGCCCAGCGAAGCAACTGCTGCCTTCTCGCCATAGACAGCACCGCACCCGTTGGAAACTGCCGACCCGCTGTAACAAACAGAAGCTTCGCTTCCCAGTCCTTCGGCACCAAGCCTTGTTCATCTACCGGCGCAGCAACCATGTCCGCCCCAGTTGACCTTACAGCTCGGTAGATCCCCCCATATCCCGGTTCTTCTACAATGGCACGGTCGCTAGACTGCAGGAGAAGCTGCGCAAGCAGAAAGATCGCCTGCATGGAGCCATGCACAATCGCAATATCCTGCGCGTCTGCCTGTATGCCTCTGGCGCGTCCAAGCATGCGCGCAATAGCCTCCCGCAGCGGCAGGTAACCGGCCGCCTCGCAGCCGTCTGCTTGGCCGGGCCCGTATACCTCCCGCACCTGTGCATACATCACCCGCTTCCATTCCGTCATCGGAAACATGCTGATATCCGGTCCTTGCAGCGTGAACGAAATCATACTTTTTCCCGCTTCATGCTCCGTACTGGCATCTGCGCCTTCATATGCCGTATTGGCCATGATTTCCCTCTGAGCGAGAGGTGCAGCTTCGGTCATACGTCTGCCCCATTCCGACAGCGGCACATCTGCATGGGTGCCGCTTGCCGGGAAAACCGACTTCCCCACGTCATAAGCCACGAATGTGCCGCGTCCGACGGCGGCCTCGACATAGCCTTCAGCGGCAAGCATCTCATAAACAAGGTTCACCGTCCCCCGCGATAGCCCCAAGCCGACCGCCAATTCCCGCGTTGAAGGCAGACGGACCCCGCGCTTCAATGTCCCTTGAATAATCGCTTCGCGAATCGCTTGATAGACCGCCTCCGTCTCGGATTTCGCTTTTTCCCGATGACGGTGATAATGAATGACAAAATCCATCGCATCCCCTCCCTCATTCACGATGTCCCAGCGTTTGAATCTAATTGGTCTACTAAAAATAATGTAGATTGGATCTTTTTTCATGTCAATCTATCCCGTATTCTATGTATCAAAATAACGCGGAGGCGATGCACATGAGAAGAAAAGACTTCGAACAAAAGAATGAACACGAAGTAAATGAATTTCTGGCAGAAAGGACTTACGGCATCCTGGGCCTGCACGGCGAGGACGGCTGGCCCTATCTCGTTCCCCTCAATTTCGTCTACCATAACGGCCACATTTACTTCCATGGCAGCCGCATTGGCCAAAAGATCCATGACCTTCGCGCAAACGAGAAAGTATCATTCGCCGTCGCAGACGAATACGCCTTGATCCCCTCCTACTTTAGCGATCCCAAGCTGGCATGTCCGGCTACAGCATTTTTCAAATCGGTATTGATCCGCGGCCATGCATCTCTTATAGAGGATGTGGAGGAAAAAGCATCGGTCTTCGGCGCGCTGATGAACAAACTGCAAAAGGAAGGCGGCTATGCCCCCATTTCTGTAAGCGACCCTGACTATGTCCCGCAGCTGAAAGGCACGGCAGTTGTCAAAATCACAATCGACTCGCTGACCGCCAAATTCAAATTCGGCCAAAATTGGAAGCCTGAGCGCCGATGCGAAGTCGAGCAAGCGCTGCAGAAGCGCTCGGCTCCTCGCGACGAGGAGACAATCGCGCATATGCGCAAATATTGCCCTGCCCATAAGGAAGGGTGAAGCTGGTTCATTCTTCTAAAATTCCTTGAAGTCCTTCGAGTTCGGGGATTTTGGCGTCATCGTCGGCAGCTTGGGTAATCTTTTACCTCCTTTTGTTGGCTATCCCCTTCGCTCAGCTTGGACACACTCACACTTGCTTGCACAAGAGATGCCTGCTTACTCAGAGAGAGCCTATCAGTTCGATATAATATTCGAGCAAGGAAACGAAACATCCGGCTCTCTTGCTTCTGAGCCACGGGGTTGGGGCAGCAATATGCATGATGGATGAATGCGCACAGTAGCTGCGTAGAAGGGATAGTGTTAGTCGCTGGCATGCGTAAATTCAGAATAGCTGAGTTACGGGGATAGCGAACAGCTGGGGACCGCACTAACCTCTGGCTGAGTTACGGGGATAGCGAAGAGCTCGGGACCTCACTTACCCCTGGCTGAGTTACGGGGATAGCGAACAGCCGGGGACCGCACTAACCTCTGGCTGAGTTACGGGGATAGCGAAGAGCTCTGTTCTAACTACAACAGGGGACGACGAACGAGATAACAAGACTAGCTCGTATGGCTGAGCTTCGGAATCGGCGCTGCGGAGCAAGCGAGTGACTGCCAACTGAGCGGACATGACAAAAAGCGCTGATCCTCCTAATCGGAGTACCAGCGCTTATACATGGCCGAAGCCTGCTCAGGGCTACTCATCGCGTTTTAAGCTTATCCGCCACAGTGCCCTGCCGCCAGGCCTTCTTCCCCTTCAAGCTCGTTTTACTTGCAGTGCTGATCGAAAGCAGCTGTCAGTTCCGCAGCAATCGCGTCAGCGGAGCGGTCTTCGATTTGGTGCCGCTCGATGAAATGCACCAATTCCCCATCCTTCATCAAGGCGATAGAAGGCGATGACGGAGGGTATGGCGCAAAGTATTCGCGGGCCTTGGCTGTCGCTTCCTTCTCCTGTCCGGCGAATACCGTGAACAGGTGATCCGGTACGGTGTCATGCTGCAGCGCTTTGGCAACGCCCGGGCGGCATTGGCCGGCTGCGCATCCGCATACGGAATTCACAACAACAAGCGCTGTGCCCTTGGATTGTGTCAGCGCCTCTTCCACTTCCTCGGGGGTCAACAATTCCTTGATGCCCAGATTGGTCAGTTCATCCCTCATCGGTTGAACCATATCCTTCATATACATATCAAATGATTGAAACATTTGCTTTCCCTCCCTCATGAGAATCGTTCTTTGAGTCTATTATACATGTCTCAGGAGCGAAAGCAATGCATAGCGGATGCTGCAGTACAGGCTTATTTCTTGGGACGATCCCCCTTGAGATTGTGCTCATCCTCCTGCTGCGGCTCCCCGTCATAATGCTCCAGATTGCTCTCATAGGCCACATCTTTGTCCGGATGCATAAACATGCCGCCCTGGGGAACAATTCCCTTTTCAAAATAGTCCCGGTTCTCTTCAGTCTGAAAGCCGATGTCCTTGTAGGCATGTACCCACTGGTCGCCCGACATGATGGAGGGATCGGTTTCCTTCGACCACTGCTGGAGAGGGGAATGCTCCGATTCGTATTCATGGTCGCCGATGACTACACCGAATTCATTCATAAATGCTTTTTTCGGTCCTCGCCCCTGCTCAAATTCCGGGCGAAAATTGATCTCGTACGGATCGAGCGCTTCATCGCCAAGCGAAGCCAGCCGATCCTCTGCCTCTTTTTTGTGCTGCATCCATTTTTCCAAATCCATGCTGCGCTCGCCCCCTTGCTGTAGCTATTCCGATACTATGATGAATGATGCCATTTTTCCTTGGCCAAGATGAAGGGAACCGCCCAAGCTGAAACGGGCGGCCTTCTTCCCCATTCTTACTCAGGGTTCATTATTCTGCAGGCCGGTTCGGGCCGGAGAGCTTTTTGTCCACGCCCATCGTGAAATCGCGCTGTTCTTTGTTTTCCCTCTCATGCTCCTGTTGAGCCTTGGAATTATTGGACTGGTTGTTCGACATGACAATCATCTCCTTTCCCGATTTATTATGCTTCAATGCGGGCAGGGCTATCCTGATCCAGAACAGTCCCCCGAGCATCATCCCGGCAAACTTCCACTGTGCATAGGACAAGCCAACGAAAACGGCATGGGCGCTTCCTTGGATGGCAAAGAACGAGATAATCATGCTTCCCGCTCCCGCCGCTGCCATCCCCCATCCAAACACCTCTCCCCTACTTCGTCCTCTCCACCTGAACAGCACGCCGGCCATGGCTAAGCCAAACACAACTTGATATAAAAATATGGGATGATAGCCAGTGCTTAATCCAGCGGGTTCCCAGCCTATGGGGGCATTTGTCGGTCGGCCGAGCTCCATGCTCCATCCGGCGTAAACGGCCATGCCGATGACTGCGGCAAAGAGCCAAGCATCCAATGCCTGCAGCACTGCCGAGATCCTGCTCCTCCTCCATTTCCATAACAGGTAAATAACTACCCAGCCCAATGCAAGCCATGCGCTTCTCTGGCTGCCGGGCATGATCAGCGCTGTCAATCCATTGGCCAGTATGGCAGGCTGAAGCAGCAGTTCTCCAAACTTCCATATGATTATGGCTCCCGCTCCTGCATTCCACGTCCATTCGTCAATCTGCTTGGCCTCTTCCTCCTCCGCACTTCGCAGCCAAAGCCGCAGCCCCAGATAGAAGCCAAGAAAAGCAAGCAGCAGCGCCAGCAGCTGGCCGTTAATCGCAAGCGGTCCCAACTGGAAGACAGCTCCGTTCATCACAAGTCCCCCTTTAACGTTCATTTCTGCTTTCATTATAGCGCATAGGCATGTGCCGTGCCCGCTTGTGACGAAAGCCCATAAGGTAAAGAGGAGGTGAGTAAAGTGCGGATCCCGACAGCAGCCGGTTTGCAGAAACTGTACGGGCGGTTCTACGTAGTGCAGTACGGCGATTCTCTCTACAGCATCGCGGAAAAGTTCAATGTGACAAGGGCCAATTTGCTGCAGGCGAACGACCAAATTCAAGAGACGGATGTCATCCATCCCGGCGAGGTGCTTTTTCTCCCAAGCGCTGTGCCGGCTGGCAAGACCAAGGGCAAGACCCATTCCAGGAAAAGCACGGGCAAAAAGAAAAAGTGAAGTTTGCGGACTGGCAGCGCTGCGGGTGAGTGGGCATGAAGCTTTTTCTCCCCCAGCACTGCGGGTTAACGGGGACAAGGCTGCCTGATGTGGCCGAGCGCCATAGCTTTAATCAAAAAAGAAACCGTGTTCCATCCCCGCTCCTATTTCTCCTGCTAAAATAAAGTGTGCTACAATTAGAGAAAATTTCAAGGTGAAGGGAAAGCAGAGTGAAGATGCAGCACGATATCATCATTATTGGCGGCGGCCCTTCCGGACTGATGGCCGCGGTGGCTGCAGGGGAGCGCGGCGCATCTGTCGCGCTGGTGGACAAAGGAGACAAGCTTGGACGAAAGCTGGGCATTTCGGGCGGCGGGCGATGCAATGTCACGAATGCCAAGGAACTGGACGAGCTCATCCGGAACATTCCCGGCAACGGGCGCTTCCTTTACAGCGCCTTCAGCCACTTCAGCAACCGGGATATTATCGCTTTCTTCGAGCAGCTGGGAATTCGGCTGAAAGAGGAAGACAACGGCCGGATGTTCCCGGTCAGCGACAAGGCCAAGACCGTCGTGGACGCGCTCATACGGAAAGTCACAGCGCTTGGCGTGGAGATTTATACGCATGCTCCGGTTAAGGAAGTGCTGTATGAGTACGGGCATACGGCGGGGGTCCGTCTCAATTCGGGAGAAATCCTGCACAGCCGCTGTGTCATTATCGCTACTGGCGGCAAGTCGGTGCCGCACACGGGAAGCACCGGGGACGGCTTCGCTTGGGCGGAGGCAGCCGGACATACGATCACAGAGCTGTACCCGACAGAAGTGCCATTGCGGTCCAGTGAGGCTTTTATCCGCAACCGGGAGCTGCAGGGCTTGTCCTTGCGCAATGTGACGTTGTCAGTATGGAATGAGAAGGGCAAACTCGCGATCAGCCATGAAGGCGACATGCTGTTTACCCATTTCGGCCTGTCGGGACCGGCAGCCCTGCGCTGCAGCCAGTTCGTTGTGAAGGAGCAAAAAAAGGCCGGCGGCAAACCGGTTCAACTGACGATTGATCTGTTCCCTCCTTTCTCCAAGGAGGAGCTGTCTATAGAGTGGCAGCGAGCCTGGAAGAACGAGCCGCGCAAACTGCTTCGCAATATGCTGAAGGTATGGCTGCCTGATCGTCTTGTCCCCTTGCTGCTCGATCGTGCGAAGCTGGATGGCGCCATAACCTGCGATCATCTGCCGAAGCAGCCTTGGCAGGACTTGACGGCGCTTGTGAAAGCTTTCCCGATTGCGATAGACGGAACCTTGTCGATTGAAGAGGCTTTTGTAACGGGCGGGGGCGTGCATCTGAAGGAAATCCATCCGAAAACGATGGGCTCCAAGCTGATGAGCGGCTTGTACTTCTGCGGCGAAATCCTTGACGTCCACGGCTACACGGGTGGATACAACATTACAGCAGCTTTCGCAACCGGCTATACGGCCGGCATGCATGCCGCCGAGCAAGCCGCCCTGGAAAAAGCGGCGTCTTCCACTTCCTAGTCAGGTGCTGATGACCGGAGCAAACAGCAAAAAAACCGGAGCTGGTCAGCTTTCCGGTTTTTTGGGATGCCGTTATTAGGTTTCGGACTCAGGCTGCATATAAAATTCGGGGAAATCCTCGGTCACCAGATGGGCAGGCAGTCGAAGCGTTTCAGCCGTATCTTCTCGCGCTGCAAGCCCTTCCTCGTATCCTTCCTGTATCGGATAAGCCTGCTGAAAAACAGCATGCTGCTGCCCGGCAGGCTCCTCCACCAATGTCCCGCCGGACGCTTGCGAAATCTCCAAAGCCGAAGTCAGGTCATCAGACTCCAAATGTATTTGCACATATTTTCGGTCAGCGGACAGCTTTGGCTTGTACCCCAGCTCCTGCAGCGTATCGAAAGCCAGCTCGGCACCGCTTCGATCCGAAAAGTGGAACAACAGCTCATTCGCCATGCCATGCACCCTTTCCTCAGAATAACCCGTCATTAGCTTATCCGTTTTGCGTTTTTTTACACGATGTCGTCCGCTCATCTTCCAGGCACCTGGGGCAGAAGCAGCATGTTCCCATCAAGCGGCCGGCACATCTCGTTGCATTCCCGATTTTGGTCTGCTACTGTGATAAAGAATAGGAAATTCATTATGGAGGCGTTCATCATGAGTTATGCAATCGGGATCGATATAGGCGGCACCAAGGTCGCCATCGGCATTGTGGATGGCGAAGGACGGGTGATTACGCGGGAGTCGCTCCCTACAGACTTATCCATCTCCCCGGAGGACATGGTCTCGCGCATTGCCGAAGCAATCAAGCGATTAATGGCCGCGAACCGTTTGGAACAGGAGCATATGCTCGGTATTGGCATTGGCGCGCCCGGTCCGCTCGACCCTGCGGGAGGACGCATTACTTGTCCGCCCAACTTGCCTAACTGGCGAGATTTCGCTCTGGTGGCAGAGCTTAAGAAGCATCTGAATCTGTCGATCGTTATGGAGAATGATGCAACCGCTGCCACGCTGGCCGAGCATTGGATCGGCGCTGCCAAAGGGTGTGCGAATTTCGTCTATGTGACGATCAGCACCGGCATTGGCGCCGGCATCTTCATGAATGGCAAGCTGTTGACAGGGGCATCCGGCAATGCCGGCGATGCGGGACATATTGTGATCGACCCTTCTCAAGGCACTTGCGTATGCGGTCAGAAAGGCTGCTGGGAATGGGTAGGTTCCGGGACAGCCATAGCTAGAAAAGCCAGCGAAATCTTGGGCCGCCCAACATCGACACAGGAAGCGTTCGCCAGCGCCGATCAAGGACATGCCGAGCTGAAGAAGCTGATTGAACAGGTGTTCACTTACACTGGCATGGGCTGTGTTTCCCTGATCAATACCTTGGACCCGCAAATGATCGTGATCGGCGGCGGCGTGTCCCAAGTCGGCGAACCGCTGTTCAAGGCTGTTCGCCAGTATGTGTCCACGCTCGCCCTTAATCCGACCGGGCGAATGACACAAATCGTGCCCGCCGCCCTGCAGCAGGATGTAGGTTTGATTGGCGCGGCAGCGTTAGTCCACGTTCCCTATCGCTGACTTGCTGGCCGCTTCAAGGCATGCCCTTCGTTCCTTTATCGGAGCGACGGGCTTTTTTTGTCCTGGCTTAGGTATGAAACCATTCGTTTTGCACACAATGAGAACAGCAATTCTAATACGAATGGAGCCAAATCTTATGTTTGAAACCTTGAGCATGTCCATGTGGATCGTCGCCGGCATCATTGGCCTCGCCTGGGTCATATCGGTGGTCATGATTCAGAAGCAAAAGCGGAGGGAATTGGATAAAGGGACGGAACCGGAACAGGTCAAGCACATGGTTCGCAATAATCCCATCTTCTGGGCCTATATCGCTACACCGATTTTGGTTGCCATCGGGTCGGCGATTCTCATTTTATTATTATTGCGCTAAAGGGGGATTCGCGTGGATAAACGCACATATTATGTTTCCGTTCAAGCCGCCACCATCCTTGAGAATCAGGGAGATGCCGCATATGAATTCGAAATCGAGGCTACTCCCAAGGAGGCTGCCCAATTGGGAGAGCTTATGGAAGTGCAGAAGGATTATGATTTTGAATCGTTCTTCCGGGCGCCAATTCCAGGCATTCCTTACCACTACGACGGACCGAATGACGGGTACGATACTTCCATGAGACAAGTATTCGCGAAGCTCCATGAGCTTGGCACTGCAGAGACGAAGCAGCATATTGAGCAAATGGGCATCCTGGGGTAAAATAAAAGGCATTCTCGCTACCCATGGGAGGGGTTGCCGATGGAATGCCGGATTGGCTGTGCCGCCTGTTGTATCGCCATCTCCATTTCCTCGCCTATTCCCGGCATGCCGAATGGCAAGCCGGCAGGCGTGCGCTGCATTCAACTGACTGAGGACAATAAGTGCCGACTGTTCGGCTTGCCCGAACGGCCCCTCATCTGTTCCGCATTTCAAGCCTCGGAGGAGATATGCGGGCAATCGAATGAAGAGGCCTTGGCGATACTGGCTGCCTGGGAACGCGCCACATCGCACGATCAATAAAAGCCGCCCCCACGATATGGGGCGGCTTCTTTCGATTTATGGCTCTCTGCCAGCCTCGAATTTCGGCATGAATGGCCACCAATTGGCGCGGCCGAACAACCGGACCATGACCGGGATGAAGAGCGGCAGCATGACGAAGGCATAGATCGCCAAGCCGCTAATGATGATCGTGGCGATTTGCAAGAGCGACATGACGCCCGAGGGGAGCATCGCAGCGAACGTCCCCGCCAAAATCGCCGCCGCCGATATGATGACGGCGCCCATCCTCTCCATCGCTTGCATAATCGCTGTTCTCGGAGGAAGGCTTCGGTATTCCTTGAAGCGATCCATCAGAAAGATGCTGTAATCCACGCCCAATGCCATCAGCATTACAAAGCCGAAGAAGGAAACGGACCAGCTCGTTCCGACATAGTTCAATACGTCGACGAAGATCAGCTCCGTAACAGCCATGGAAGCGAAGAACGTCACAATTAAGGAAGCCAGCACATACAGCGGAATGACAAGCGATCGGAACAACACGATCAAGATCAGCGCAATGCCGGCAATCATCAGAACCACGGTGCGCGAATAATCGGCAGACGAGATATCCCGCAGGTCCCGATTCGTGCTCGTCACGCCGCCAACCGCCAAATCCGCTCCCGCATACGGTGTCCCGTCCAGCGCCCGCTTCGCGGCTTCTTCAAGATCATGGATCCGATCCATCGTTTCCTGCGCATAAGGGTCGCCTTCAAAAACAACCTCGAAAGAAGCAATCGTCTGATCAGGCGACAAATATGCGGCCAGCATCGCTTGCAGCTGTCCCTCTTGGGCTTCCTGAAGCCCGCCCAACTGCGCCAGATCCAACGGCACCCCCGTTGGCCTGGAAGCGCTGCGCACGGCCTTCACGCCTTCTACCGCATCAAGCTCAGCCGACACCTGCTCAAGATAGGCCAGGCCGTCCGGCAACGGCAAGGATTGAGGAAATTCCACGACGACCGTTGACGGCAGCGTCTCTCCCGGTCCAAAGCTTTCGGCCACCAGATTAAAGCCTTTGACCGAATCATACCTTTCCCCGATTTCATCCAAGGAGTTGAAGGAAACCCGGTTGTCGTACCCGGCCAATAAAGGCCCCAGCAGCACAACCAATAGCAACAGCGACCAGATAGGACGCTTGAGCGAAAAGCTGCCGAGTGCGCGATACAGCCCGCTTGGCTTGTGCTCAAGCTTCCTGCGCGAAGGCCAGAATACATGCTTGCCCAATACCGCCATAAAGAAAGGAACCAAGGTGACGAGCGCCAGCAGCAGCACGGCTACGCCGACTGCTACGGCAACTGCTGAGCGGTAGAGCGTGAAGGCAGAAAATCCGATCGCAGTAAAACCGACCAAAACGGCAAGCCCGGCTACCAGAACCGTGCGCCCGGCAGAACGATACGTGGCGAGTATCGCTTGGGTTGACTCCCCCTGCTGGACAAGCTCCTCCTTGAACCGACTGATCAACAAGATGCAGTAGTCGGTGCCGATCCCAAACATGACGGCCACCATAAAAATCTGCGTAAACGTCGATAACGGAAAATTCGCCAGATCAACAAGGAAGGCTACGACCGACTGGGCTGCAAGATAGCTCAAGCCAACGGTCAGGAGCGGAATAAACGGCGCCGCGACCGAACGGAAGACGAGAAGCAAGATTGTGACAATCAGCACGACCGTGATGATCTCGGTTTTCTTCAAGCCTTCCTGGGCACTGTAAATCAAATCCTCGTTAATGATCCAGTCGCCAGTGAAATAATGGGCCGCCCTTAAGTGCTCCAGCATGCCAACAAGCGCTTCGTGCACGGCAGCAGGCTCCCTGCCCTCCAGACTTACCTGGAGCAGCACGATCGACGTCCTTCCATCCTCGGCCAGCATTTGCGGCGTGAGTGCCGGTTCCATCAGATGCGTAACCACTGAGACAACGCCGGACCCGTCGGCAATCGAGGCCTGCAGCAGCCTTGCCGCTTCGGCCATTTCCGCAAAATCCGCATCGTTCAGGCCTGCGTCGTTATGGAAGACCAGCAGCGTAGAATGAAGCGCGCCCCCTCCCTCACGGCCATGCAGCTCCTTCAGCATTTCGGCTGCCGCCGTAGAAGGGTAGCCTTCGGGAACTTGAATCTGCCCCTTGTCCCGAACCAAGTCGGCCATACTCGGCGCTGAAAGCATCAGTCCGGCCGCAGCGATAATCCAAATTGCCAATACCAGCCACTTCCATCTTACTACCCATTTCATCATGCATGCGATCTCCCTTCTGTTTAGCTAGGCACCCGATCATTCCTTTCCACTCTTTAGCATACCCCCCTGCAAAGCGGAACTAGAACAGCATGCAAAAAAAAGATCAACCGAGCTCGCAACCCGGTTGATCCATTGCCTCTTATGCTTTTCGAAGCGGCAGCCATTGCAGCACATTTTGAATGTGCTCATCCCAGTATTCCCAGACATGCCCGCCGGGTCCTTCTTGATACGTGAGGGCGCCATACCCGAACTCCTCGCATTTTCTGCGAAACGCCTGATTGTCCTCGTACAGGAAATCCTCTGTTCCGCAGCATTGATACAATGCAGGCTTCTCCTTCATTCGTCCGCTCTGCTCCACGAGCCACAGCAAATCCTCCGGTGTCCCTGCGATGTCCTCTTCGCCATAGATCAAGTGGAAAAATTCAGGCGGCTCCACAGGGGAACGTTGAATATGTCCAGCCATATCCAAAGCGCCCGATAAGCTGGCAGCGGCGGAGATTTGGTCGGGACAACGAAGCGCCCATTTGAACGCACCGTAGCCTCCCATAGACAGGCCGGCCACAAAGTTGTCCTCTCGCTTCTCCGAGAGCGGGAAGAATGAGCGAGCCAGCATAGGCAGCTCCTCAGTCAGGAATGTCCAATACTTGTCTCCGTACTTCATATCCGTATAGAAGCTCTTGTGGACATTCGGCATCACCACTGCCAGACCTAGCGGCGCCACATAACGCTCAATAGAGGTTCTGCGTGTCCAAATGGAGTCGTCGTCGGTATAACCGTGCAGCAAGTACAGTGTCTGATGCTTGCTGTCGCCGATGCCGACGCGTCCTTCCATGCCGATTTGGCTGCGGGTTTGCTGCGGCAAAATAACAGTCATGGACGTACTCAACTTCAACACTTCAGAATAAAACTTGCATTGGATCAAAGCCATCTTATAGGTAACCTCCTTGATGTATGCGAATGGAACACCCACGACAAGCAAGAGCGCTTCTCCTGCCTCCTACCCTCCGCTTCCGTGGAGTTGTCGTTGCTCAACCCGCACGATGTGCCCTTCGTTCCTATTTTGGCTCATATATAACGTAGCTGCAACCACTTCATAATCTTTAGTAAGTGCAAACAGGTCGACTGCATGCAAAGCTGCGCTTGTGCCCAACTCCTCCTTGACCTGCTGCACGCGCTGTTCGGAAGCGGGCTCCGCCATCAGAAATCCGGTCAGCTTGCTTTTGTTTCGCCAGAAGGGATCCTCCGCCCGCATTTCTTCGGAATCAAACCATTGGCTGTGCCTTTCCTCGTCTTCGAAGCTTACAGCGTCCATGTACTGCTTCAGCCAGTCTTGCATTCGAGTATGGAATGCGGGGCTCACTCTCGTATCGAAGTCGTCGCCGAACAGCAGCCGCAAGTTGGAAATATTGCGGAAATACAGCTCTTCCACCGTGCTCGACAGGCGCTTGTTGTCCCTTTTGAGATCGACATTGTCCTTATACGCCGCGACCATACTGTCAATCTTGTCCTGCCGCTCTTTTCTCAAGTTGTCCAGTCGCTGCTCGTAATTCGATTCTTTTCGCTCGTAAGATTCCAGCAATGACTGCAGCTTTCTCAGATCACTGCTCTGCTCGCGATTTTTGATCGCCATGTTGACAAGACCAATCAGCATGAGAATGACCAGGGCAGGATAAAACCACTTGACAAATCTCTTCATTGTCCCTCCCGTGATTCGGCTTAGCTGTTCGCCGAACAAATTTCGAATTCTTTAGTTCAACGTTGTCTATCCCTCCCGTGATGATATTGATAGTATCATATAACAGAAACCGGCGCGATGGCACTATATATGCGGGCCATGCTACCCATATGCGCTCCGTTCCTAGTGCGTTTCTACTACATTCATGGCACGTCTTCTCCGCCTCTGATGCCGAAAATCTGTTGCAGGACCCGTGGCGCCTTTGTATAATCAAAATAGTGGATGACAAAATCCTACAATTTTTCCGCGCGCCATTTTCAGATTATTAGAAATGTTCTTACTCGACAAGGAGGTTCCAGACGTCAATGAGCCGAAAAATTTTGCCGACCGCCGCACCGCCTATTATTTCATACCTGCATCATGCCTACACGCTAGCCATAACTCGTGCCTATCCGCAATCCATCTCGCATTTCTACAATAATTATATCTCGTTGCGCTGCTATCAGGAAATTGCCCAATACCGAAACTACGACTATTTTAATTTTTACAACTTCCATTACTACCCCGGCCTGGTGCGCGAGCAGATTTCCAGAGATTTGTTGTCGGACTACCTGAACGAACATATCGTTGACTTCCTCATTCGTGCTGTTGACAAGAATTTCTATGTCCTTCTCTATGTCGATCAATATTATATAAGCGCTTCCAGACACTATCAGACCACGCATTTCACGCATGATGTGTTCGTTCACGGTTATGACAACGACGAAAGGCAGTTGTATTTGAAAGGTTATTTGAAAAATGGCAGTTTTTCAGACTATCAAGTGTCCTATGAAGATTTTACCGCAGCATACGCGAATGGAAATGATTATTTCTGGTGGCAAGTCTATATTAATCTGTTCCAGTTCGACGACGGCGACTACCCATTCAATGTCGGCTATCTGAAGAAGCAAATCAGCGATTACCTGCAGGCCAAAAATCCGCAGGATGATGTCCTGCAGTTCATCAACCCTTCCGGAAGGTTCCAGCAGCCGACCAACTTCGGCGTCGCCACCTACGATTCCTTGCAGGAGTACTTCCAGCTTATGCGCGATGGGGAGATCGGCAACGACATCCGTCCGCTGCAAGTCGTCTGGGAACATAAGAAAATCATGCTCGATCGTCTCGCGTACCTGCATGAGCAAGGCTATCTCCCCGATCTCTCGCTCCACAATCAATATGAAGAGGTCAAGCAAAAAACCGAAATGGCAAGATCGCTGTTCCTGAAATATGAGCGCCGCCAAGACAAGTCGCTCATTGATATGATGGCCCAGTTCATGGATGAAGTCCGGCAGTCAGAAATCGCCGTGCTGGAAAAGCTACTGGCGGAGCTTCCCTAACTCTGCTTCGCCTTACCCTGCTCTGCTCCCTAGCGATATAGCCGGTACGCCGCATGGCAAGTAGGACCGATTCCTTTCCCTACACCGACCGCATGGGCGATTGCCGCGGAAATGAATGCCTTGCCTGTGCGGACGGCGGCCTCGAGCGAAGCTCCCTTGGCCAATTCGGCGGTAATGGCCGCCGATAACGTACAGCCGGTCCCGTGTGTGTGCAGGGTATGGATGCGGGGATGCGCCAGCTCGATAAAGGAATGGCCGTCGTAGAACAAATCGACGGCTGTTTCTCCTTCCAGATGCCCGCCCTTCAGCAGCACAGCCTTCGCGCCAAGCTCCAGCAACCGACAGCTCGCTTCCCTCATTTGTTCCACATCATGGATCTGATCTCTGCCAAGCAGATGGCAGGCTTCCGGAATATTCGGCGTCACCAGCGTTGCGATGGGAAGCAGGCGTTCCTTCAAAGCTTGAACGGCATCCCGCTGCAGCAAGGGCGCGCCGCCCTTCGCAATCATCACCGGATCGACGACAAGCTGCTTCACCCCATACTGCTTCAGCTTGTCTGCAGTCAGCGCGATAATCTCTGCCGAGAAGAGCATTCCTGTCTTCGCCGCATCAACGCCGATGTCAGCGAGCACTGCATCAAGCTGAGCTTCCACGCAAGCTGCGCTTTGCGGATAAACACCGTGTACGCCCAAGGTATTCTGTGCCGTAAGAGCAGTCACAACACTGGTGCCGTATGCATTTAATTCCTGAAAGGTTTTCAAATCTGCTTGAATGCCGGCGCCGCCGCCGGAATCAGAGCC
Source organism: Xylanibacillus composti (assembly GCF_018403685.1). Lineage (NCBI taxonomy): Bacteria > Bacillati > Bacillota > Bacilli > Caryophanales > Paenibacillaceae > Xylanibacillus > Xylanibacillus composti. The sequence goes on along the minus strand of NZ_BOVK01000003.1, from coordinate 32,544 downwards.
TGCCACGGTCATCGCCTTCGCCAGTTTCATCGTTCCTCTCCCCTTTTTGCTCTTGTTTTCGTTCCATCACCTGAACCGATCCGGACGGAAAGCATCGAGCTCCAATTCCGGCTTGCGTCCATCAACGATATCTGCGACAACTGCCGCCGTTGCCGGACTGAGCAAGATGCCGTTGCGGTAATGACCGCATGCAAAAATAACACGCGGGTGTTCCGGACTCGACCCGAGCAGCGGATACCCATCCTGAGTCGCCGGTCTAAGACCGGCCCACTTGAGCGTCGGCTGGCGCTCCTTGAGAAAGGGCAGCGTCCTCTTGCTTAACGCCTCCAGTCGATGTATGCCCTTGTCGGTGACGCTAGTCGCGAATCCGGCTATATCTTCCGAAGCCCCGCATACGAGCATGCCATTCGCCTTGCTTACCATGTAGCCTTGACTGGTGAAGAGGATATGCCGAAGCTCCGCTTGCTCCGCGGAATAAGCACAAATCTGTCCCCTGATCGGATAGACGGGTATCGGAAAACCGAACAGCTCTGACCAGCTTCCGCTCCATGCGCCCGTACACAATACGATGCGATCCGCTTCGTAACTTTGGCCTGCGCTGTCCTGAACCCTGACCCCCGCCGTCCAATCTGCGAGTGCAAGCTCCTGCAGCTGCTCCCGGATCTCCACCCCGACCGTGCAGCAGGCCGCTTTCAGCGCCCGAACGTAGTCCGGTGCGTGTACGTGGCTCTCCTCTGGACAATATACGGCTGCCCGTGCTTGCTGCATTTGCGGCTCCAGCTGTTCCAGCCTGCTGCCTTCGACGATGTCCGCTTCGGTGCCGAAGGGGCGCTGCCAAGACAGGCGCGCCGACAGCGCCGACAAATCCGCTTCATGATAGACGGCATACAAGCTGCCGCTCTCCGTATATTCGAAATCCATGCCGGACAACCGCTTGACTTCAGCCTGCCAGCGCGGATAACGCCGCAGGCTGTCCAGGCAAAGCCGGAAGAAGCCGTCCGGATATTCGGGATTTTCCGAGAAGGGAGCCAGCATGCCTGCAGCCGCTCCGGAGGCCTGCCCGCCGCAAGATCCCTTTTCAAGAATGGAGACATCGTGTCCGCGGCTCGCCAGCGCCAGCGCGCAGGACAAGCCGATGACGCCCCCGCCCAATACAATGATGCGCTCTCCCACTATCGTCACAACCTATCTGCTACGAGTTATTTGACGGCCAGATGCTCAAATTCGCTGCTTGCCGACGCGTATCTGCGCTTGGCGATCCGCCCGGCCAAGAAGGCCTCTCTGCCCGCTTCAATCGCAAGGCTCATGGCTCGGGCCATGCGCACCGGATCCTTCGCGCGGGCTACCGGCGTATTCATCAGAATGCCGTCCACGCCAAGCTCCATCGCTTGCACAACGTCTTGAGCGGAGCCAAGACCGGCATCCACAATGATCGGCACATGCGCAGACTCCACAATGAGGCCGATATTGTAAGGATTCAAAATGCCGAGACCTGTGCCAATCGGCGCCCCTCCCGGCATGACTGCGGCAGCGCCGGCCTCCTCCAGCCTCTTGCACAGAATCGGATCGTCGGACGTATAGGGCAGCACGGTAAAGCCCTCTTTCACCAGCTGTTCGGTAGCCTTCAGCGTTTCGATCGGGTCGGGCAGCAGCGTCATGGCATTCGCACTGATCTCGACTTTCACCCAATCGCTCAGCCCGGATGCACGGGCCATGCGTGCAATGCGAACCGCTTCCTCCGCCGTACTCGCACCCGAAGTGTTCGGCAGGAAGGTAAAGGGGCGATCTTGCAAATGCTGCAGGATCGAATCGTCCTCCGGATCATCCAAATTCACCCGACGGATGGCGAAGGTCAGTACTTCTGCGCCAGATGCTTCTATGGCCTGGTTTTGCACGAGCGGATTCGGATATCGGCCCGTCCCGAGAAAGAAGCGGGAAGTCAGCGCCTTCCCGCCTATCACAAGCTGATCCTTGTTCATCCGGCTTACCCTCCCCCGACAAAATGTACTAGCTCAATTCGACTGCCTTCCTGCAGCAGTGTGTCGGACCACGCAGGAGCATCAACCAGTTTTCCGTCGACCTCCGCAATGATCCGCCTTTGCTCCAACCCGTGCTGGCGAATCAGATCCAGCAGTGTTGCGCCCGGAGCGACCGTTTTCCTCTCCCCATTGATTATGCATTCCAATTTGCTCAGCCTCCCTGGTATTCGTTCATCTTCTCCAGAAACTTCCGGCATGTGCCGCGAATATCCGCGCTGCCGACGATTTCGCTTATGGCGCATATGCGGCTGGCGCCGGCGGCGAGCACTTCGTCAACGTTGTGCAGCTTGATGCCGCCGATGGCAACGAAGGGAATGCGTATTTCCGCCGCCGCCTCGCGCACGTAAGCGGTGGTCACCGGGTCCACCACGTCTGCCTTGCTCTTTGTCGGAAATACCGGGCCTACGCCGATATAATCCGCCCCTTCCGCCTCTGCACGGCGCGCTTCCCCGATCACATGCGTGGAGATGCCGATTATCTTATTCCCGACAAGCTTTCGGGCCTCCTGAAGCGGCAGATCGTCTTGCCCAAGATGGATGCCGTCCGCATCCACGGCCAAAGCGATGTCGATATGGTCGTTCACAATAAAAGTCACCTGGTGCTTGCGCGTAAGCTCGCGCAATGCCCGGGCTTTGCGGAGCAGCTCGCGCTTCGAACTGTTCTTGTCCCGCAGTTGGATGATATCGGCGCCACCCAGGATCGCTTCTTCCATCACTGTCACCAGCTCCTTGCCGGGATGAAACTCCTCCCCGGTTATGGCGTACAAGCGAAAATCTCTCATCCCTTTTCCTCCCCCGATTGTTACCCGCAAAGTTCGATGCGTATTCCATCGCTCTCTATAATAAAAAAAAAAACGCACAATGCCTGGTAGACAATGTGCGTTTACGAACAAAAGCTGCTCATTCGCAAACATTCCCTACGCTGGCATTACCCAAACAGGTTCAGATGGTCAACGACGGCCTAGTCGTACTCTCAGCCTGCTTCCGCAAGCCCCCATTTTCCTATTCATTTCGGATGAATCGTGAATCGCCCCTATTATAGACGCTATAGGCTGCAATGACAAGTAAAACCGTCAAATCCTTCTGGACTGCATGCGCGCGAGCCCGGGCCTAATCCAATAACAAAAGCTGCCCGGGTTGCGCAAGCAACCGCTAGCAGCCTCTGTCATCGGCATGTTGTCTCCAGCAACAGCTTTACAATCCCATCATCCCGTCACGGATTCGCAGCGCGGATCGCATTGCGAACCCATCTTCCCGATGCAGACAGCTGCGCATCGGTCCATCCGGAGATGGGCGCACCCGGCAACAACGCAGCCGAAACCTCGGCTTTGTCGGCAAGCGACCAGTTCACCCAGCTGATATTGCGGGCATTCAGGAAATCGATCCACTGCTGGGCTTCTGCCAAGTAAGGACCGCCATCTCCCGAAGCTTGGCTCGTTCCCCATTCGGAGACGAAGATGCCAATCCCTCTATTCCGCGCATAATCGATCCGGTCGCGCAGCCACTGTCCATGTGTGCCCGAATAGAAATGCAGCGTATACATAACATTGTCGAAGGCTAACGGATCATCAGCAGCATGATGAATGTCCTGGCTCCAGGTAGGCGAACCGACCAGGACGACGCCGTCCGGATCAATGGCCCGAATGACCGGAATGACTTCCTCCGCATACGGTTTTACGTCGCCTGCCCAGCTGACATTGCCGTTCGGCTCATTGGCAATCTCGTAGATGACGTTCGGATAGTGACCGTACAAGGCGGCCATCTCCTGGAAGAAGGCCTTCGCCTCCTCTTTGTGTGTATTCGGGTTGCCGTCATACAAAATGTGCCAATCAATAATGACGTAAATGCCGAGATCGATTGCAGCCTCAACTGCTTCCTTGACTTTTTCCTTAACCGATGGATTATCGATATAGCCGTCTTCCTGCGTGTACATGGCAGCGCGGAATACGTTGACATGCCAGTCGTCACGCAGCCACTGAATGGTTTCCTTGTTTACAAATTGCGGGAACCATTGCAGGCCGTGCGAGCTGATTCCTACCAATTGGACATCCTGTCCGTGCTGGTTTTGCAGCTGCGTGCCCGACACCTTCAGCTGTCCCCACTGCGAGACTACATCTCTTGCAGGATTTCCGCTGTTGTCTTGAGGCTGCGCGCTAGCCTGCGAAGAGTTCGCGCTGCTTCCGGCGCTATTGGAAGACGACACGACGTAATAATACGTCGTGCCGTTCGTTACGTTCGTATCGGTGTAGCTTGTTCCCGCTACATTCGCCACGGTCGTGTACGGACCGCCGCTCGTCGCCGCACGCTTCACCGCATAGCTGGTTGCGCCGCTTGATGCGCTCCAGCTCAGGGCGACCTGCCCGTTGCCTGCGACAGCAGTCAACCCTGTCGGTGCGGCCGGGGCCGCGGGGCCCGGCTGACTGCCGCCGGGCTCCGATCCCCATATCAATACGCCATTCCTGTACAGCGCAATCCGCTCGTTCGAGCCGTACGATGTCATCGTGCCGTTATAGGAATAATCGTTCGCTTCATTGTAATTCGACCAATTGCTCTTGTTGATCCGGCTTTGGATGTCGCCGGTGTTCGCTCCAGCCGCCAGCTGGCCCGCTCCTGCGCTGAACGACAGCTCCAAGTAGCTGTCCGCCCCTTCGCCCGAAGCGCTGCCGAAGCTTGCAGAAATGTTCGAGCAGCCTATTTGCGCCCAGTCGCAATTGTACTGGTCGGCTACATTGCCGTCCTTCGAATACCAGTAGCGGATCGTCAGCTCGCTCAGATTCACCGCGCTGCCGCTCTCATTGACAATGCGCAGATGCGGCTTCATCTGATTGTCTGTCGCATTCGTATCCCCTGTCTTGTACTCGACGCGCAATCCGCTCGGCTGCTGCACCGAGCCCGTCGGCGTCGCGCTCGCTTGCGTCGAATTCGCGCTGCTTCCGGCGCTGTTCGAAGCGCTCACTACATAGTAGTACGTCGTGCCGTTCGTCACAGCCGTGTCCGTGTAGCTTGTTCCTGCAACGTTCGCCACAGTCGTGTACGGACCGCCGCTCGTCGCCGCACGCTTCACCGCATAGCTGGTTGCGCCGCTTGACGCATTCCAGCTCAGAGCCACCTGCCCGTTGCCTGCCGCAGCCGTCAAACCTGTCGGGGCTGCCGGAGCCTGCGGCACTTGGACGCCGCTTGGCGTTGCGCTTGCTTGCGTCGAGTTCGCGCTGCTTCCGGCGCTATTGGAGGCGCTTACCACATAGTAGTACGTGGTGCCGTTCGTTACAGCCGTATCCGTGTAGCTCGTACCGTTGACATTCGCAATATTCGCATACGGTCCTCCTGCGGTCGTTGCGCGTTTTACTGTGTAGCTTGTCGCGCCGATCGACGCACTCCAGTTCAGGCTTACTTGCCCGTTGCCCGCTGCAGCCGTCAAGCCTGTCGGAGCTGCCGGCACTTGGATTGAACCCGGGTTGGAAGGAGGAACAGCCGGATACGCATTTCTTACCAGCATCTCGAACTGCTCGTGGAACCAATGACCGGCGAGCGGCGCATTGTCCATGGCGCCTGTCGGGATACCCGCGTTCGCGCCGTTGGTAAACGTTGGATCACAGTTCGGATCGGCGTTCTTACCTTCGTCATTCGGGATATATCTGCTTGCGCCATCGGATTCGCCCGGCGGCTTCACCCATACGAATGCATGAATATGGGAGCCCTCATAGCCGGACGGAGCAGCAGTAGGCGGAGTGCCCATCCCTGCGCCGTTCACGTTGCACCATAGCCCGCGATGCTGTCTGCCGTCGATCTTGCTCTCATTCACATACGTATTCAGGTTCGAAGAAGTCGAGACAGCAGTCGGACGATTCGGTCCGCCCCATCCGTTGCGGGACGTATCAATCAGGAAGCCAATGCTGTTCGGGAAGCCTGCAGCCACGAAGCGGTTATACAATGCCGCAGTGAAGTCCGCCTCGTCGAAAATCGGGTTCCATTCGTAGTAATTCGAGCTGCGCACCGGCTGCCCGCCAATATTCAAGTTCGGGTTTGTCAAGAACGGCTCGGATGTGGGTGTGTAGTTAGAAACATTGGTAATAAAGCCGTCAATGCTATTCAGTCCAGCTGCCGTGCCTTGTACAACTTGTGTATACAGCTGCACGACACCTTGCAGGTTATTGTCCCAACCGAGCCAGCCGGAATGGGCAATATCCATGTAAATATATACGTTCGGGATCGCATGCAGCTCATCGAGCGCATAGCGCACTGCCTCCACCTGAATGCCGCTGGAATTGGCCTGCGCGCATTCCGGATCATTCAAGTTGGTAACCAGATTCGGCAATCCGTCCGGTTCAATAACTGTTACAATGCGAATATCTTGAAATTTCGGCTTGGCAAGCACTTCGGTAATGGCATCGATATACTCGGTCTTGTAACGTTGCAGACCTTCCTGCGTCAGGGGCAGCTCGCCATTGGACGCGAGGGCCGAACAATCCCGCCCTGGCAAATCATAAATGACAATTGTCGCTGTGATCGGCACACCGCTTTGTTTCTGCGCCAGCGCCAGATCCAGGTGATCCTCCAAGCTTTTCCGCCCGGCGTTCGCTGCCCCGCCATGGATGGCGGCTATCCGGTCCAGCCAGACGGCTGTCGGATAAGACTTGACCGTTTCCATACGCGAGGCCAAATTCGGGTCGCTTGTGCGGGCAATAGACGTGTCGATCAGTGCCGCATAGTCTGGATTAATGTAAGCCGTCGCGCCTACAAACGGATTGTTGACACGAGGCTCAGCCGCCTGTGCTTTCGGAGCAAAGGCTGCCAAGAAACTTCCCACTACCATGGAAAGCATGACAAGGTACACCAGTGACTTTCTGCTAATCCCTCTCATACTCAAAATCATTCACCCTTCTTTCCTTTCCGGATTTGTTGACATGGAGATTCGGAAATCGTTTTCCAATGTAACAGTAAGACGTTCCAGCATCACCCCCAGCTCATGGTTACGGCACGTAGGGAGTAGATTTATCGCGCGCGCCCCTACTTGACCGGTCCCGTCTGCTTAATATTCTAGTGGATATCCCCGGCTCATCCGAGGGGGCTATCCTTCGAAATCTGGTTGAAATTCATTGCGTACTTCCGCAATCCGCCGCCCGTTGGTCTGCCCGCTATGCATGACGACCCCGTTAACGGATGGCAGGCTTGTGGACCGCCGAGTCTGCGGAACGGGTCGGTGCAGACTCGGCAGCCAACGAACCGGCAAGCAAGCGCGTGACGCAAATCTGCTTCACGCTATACAGATGGCTTCTCGTAAATTCCCCCCTTGTTCTTGAATGCAGTACGGTATTCTGAAGGTGTCATTCCGACCAGCTTCTTGAAAACCTGCGAAAAATATTTGGGATCCTGATAACCGACCATATGCGACACATTATGGATGCGGGTGTCCGTATTCTTCAGCATGGAGCAGGCCCATTCGATTCGCTGCTTGGTCAAATACTCCAAAAAGGTATACCCGGTTTCTTTTTTGAACAGAACGCAGAAATGGCTGTTGCTCAAGCCTACATGCTCCGCCACTTCATCGATGCTGACATCCTGGTGAAAATACTTGTCGGCATACTGCAGCGCTTTCCGCACTGAGCTTGTCTCTTTCTCCCTCTGCACCTGCTTGGAGACGAGCTCTTGGTATTCGGCAAGCGCTGATGCCATCAATTCATTCATTTCTTCCAATGTCACACATATCGGCATTTCCGAGATCAGAGCGGATAGTCCGGGCAACGGCAGACCGAACAGGTCAGCCAGCCGCTTCGAGACCCCCACCATCAGCTCGATCATCAAGGCGACTGCATCCGGCTGCTTCGCACCGCTTGCCAGCAGCTCGCCCTTCCATTCGCCGAGAAGGGCGGTCACCGCATCCCGATCATAACTGGAGACCGCTGCCGCAAGGCGAGTTTCCCACACATCAAGCTGACTGCCCATGATTCCGGTTGGACCGGATTCGTGCAGAAGGTGAGCATCGGCATCCATATACACGCTTTCCCTCCCCCCGGTAAATCTGGCCATCAATGCATGCTGGGCACTGCGATAGCTCGCATGAAGCGAATCGATCCCCCTGCAGGGCTTGCTGATGCCTATAGAACAGCTGAGCTTCGTAAAGGTCTTGACGCAAACGATGATATGCTCCGCAATCTCTTCAATCTGCTCCTGGGATATTTCCTGCAGCAGCATGACCCATTCCCCGCTGCGAAAAGGAAACACTGTAATGAGCTGCTGGCTCTTGCCAAGCTCGGCCAGCACGTTATTCACCGCAAAGTTCCAGAGCTTCCGCTCCGAACGATCCCACTGCTTCATCTCCCGCGCATCATCGAGTGCGATCAGCAGAAGAAAGTAAGGGTGCTCCAATTCCCACTCCCGCAGCCAGTAGAGGCGGTCATAGGGCTTCTCCGTCCCCTCAAGCATGCTGCAGATTAATCGTTCGCGCACAAGCTCGGTTACCGCCTGGACGGATTGATGCAGGAATTCGCGCTCGCTGCCCTGCATCTCGTCCAATCGAGATTTGGCTCGCCGCATCGTTTGCTCCAGCTCACTGCCGCATACCGGCTTTAGCAGATAGTCGAAGGCCCCGTACCGAAGCGCCTCCCGCAAATTCTCGAATTCGCCGTATCCGCTGAGCAGCACCACAACCATCGACGGTCTTTCCGTCATAACGCGCTTCAGCAGCTCCAATCCATTCATGACAGGCATGCGAATATCTGTAATGACGATATGGGGCTCGAGCTTGTTGATTTGCCACAACGCTTCCTCGCCATTCGAGGCTTTGCCAACTACCTGAAGCCCCAACTTATCCCAAGGAATGACGAAAGACAAGCCGCGAAGAATCATGGGTTCATCATCCACCACAAGCACACGATATTGCTGATTCATCCGTCTCACCTCCGATCTTCTTTTCAGCGAGGACAATCGCCTGCCCAATTTGAGCTGCAGCTTCAGCAATCCCCCCCTGCTATACGAATAATTTCCAGACAAATGCTCCTTCCTCGAAAGCGACAGCGAAGTCTAGACAGGAAAGCACGCAAGCCATACCTGTAATCGCTTCCAAAAAGTAAATGCTAGAAAACTCCTTTCTTTGTGCTGCAGCGCTCAATACCATAGATTAAATGAATTTTCTACCGGTGGTTGGAAGATGCAGGCGACAGAACGGGAAATCGTTTTCCCCATCTGGATACAATCTGGCATAGACAACATCCTGTCTTGGTATTATCCCTGCATATCATTCTCCGAGCACTCCGCACGTGCCACAACTCTCTCTCTTATTCAATTGCAGTGGCGTTTTATCCTTCTTCCTAACGGGGAAGAGCGAAACAGGGCCCCCGGCCGTCCCCATGGCGCGAACCGACTGACTGCCGCTCATCTCTTTAGCAGACGAGTTGCGTTGCCGCGTCCTGCCCATTCCCTCTATCATTCATCACATTCCCCCACCCTCTATAAGATTGCAGCATGAAAAACAAAGCGCTCCCCTTCCTACTCTTATTATAAAACTATTTAATCAAGTTGAAACATTGGGTCACAAGTTGAAAATATTTCGAATCGGGTTTGTGAAAATTAGATGAGGGCAAAAAAAGCGATCAGGCGGGGCATGATGCCCAAGGCCCGCAATTCCCCTGCCTGATCTCCGCGCCTACGCTCCCCTGGACGCTCCTTGGGCATGTACCTTCTGATGCGGACGCTTGGATTGAAGCAGCAGCACCGCCAGCAATGTCACAAGCCCAATCGCGCTGAAAGCCATGTTCGGGATGATCAACAAAATGCCTGCCGGGAACAGCACAAGTCTCTCCCAGGCATGTGCGGGCCGGATCAAAAAGCCGATGACAGCGCTGCTGATGCCCACCATGCCAATTATCGCGGTGAGGACAGCAAATGCGAGCCCTGCAGGACTATAGTCAATTAACAGCAGCTGCGGATTCGTCACAAAGACAAAAGGTACGATGTATGCAGCAGCAGCCAGCTTGAAGGCGGTTACCCCGCTTTGGAAAGGATTAGCTCTGGCCAGTCCTGCGCCTGCATAGGCCGCGAGACAGACGGGCGGCGTAATATCTGCGACGATCCCAAAATAAAAGACGAACATATGCGCAGCCAAAATCGGCACATCCAGGCCCAGTATCAAAGCCGGCGCCGCCATTGTAGCTGTCACTACGTAGTTGGCCGTTGTCGGCAGTCCCATCCCCAGGATGAGACACGCAATCATGGTGAAGAAGAGCGTGAAGAACAACTGGCCGCCGCCCAATGTAATAATGCCGTCGGCTATACGGCCGCCCAGCCCGGTCTGTACGACTACGCCGACGATGATGCCCGCGCAGGCGCATGCCGCAATAACCGGCAGCGCAACGCGCGCTCCCTGCTCCATCGCGCCAAGCACGCTCTTGAAGGACATGCGCGTATCCCGGCGAAACAGGCTGACGAGGAAGGATACGGCTATGCCCAACAGCGCGGCGCGCATCGGTGTCCGGCCGCTGAGCAAAGTATAGAAGATGACAAGAATGGGCAAGAGCAAGTAACCGCGCTCAATCAGCAGACGCCGCAAGTTCGGCAGCGCGCTCTTGGGCAGGCCGACGATGCCCCGTTTTCTCGATTCGAAGTGAACGCCGAGGAAGACGCCGCTGAAGTAAAGCATGGCCGGAATGATGGCAGCCAGCATAATTTGGCTGTAGGGCGTTTCCGTATACGTTGCCATGATAAAGGCGGCAGCGCCCATAATCGGCGGCATAATCTGTCCCCCCGTCGAAGCGGAGGCTTCGGCCGCTGCCGCGAACTCCGGCCGGTATCCGGCCTTCTTCATCATTGGAATCGTGAAGGAGCCTGATCCTACCGTATTGGCTACAGAACTGCCTGACACCATGCCCTGCATAGCGCTGGCAACAACAGCCGCCTTCCCTTGACCTCCGGTGAAGCGCCCCGTCAAGGCAAATGCCAAATCGTTGAAGAACGATCCGATGCCTGTCCGGATTAGCATGACCCCGAACAACAGGAACAAAAAGATGAAGGTCGAGGACACCTGAATCGGCGTACTGAATATTCCCTTTGTCGTCAAATACAGATCAGCTGCCAACTTGCTCCATTCAAATCCCCGGTGCGCGAACAGCTTCGTCGGAATCCAATTGCCATACATGGCGTAGAGCAGAGCGACAACCGAAACCACGACGATCGGAAGTCCTACGCTTCTTCGCGCTGCCTCCAGCACCAGCAGGACTCCCAAACTGGCGACGACATAATCCATCCGCGCGTACCCGATTACGATGGCTTCCGTCACCAGCCGCTCATAGAAGATGACGTTGTAATAGCCGACCGCCAAGGCGGCAAAAGCCAGCACTGCGTCGTACCACGGTACTGTGCGCTGCACCCTCTGCAGGCCTTTGCGAATCGGGTACAGAAGAAAAATCAGACCAAGCCCTGTCCCCAAGTGAATCGGCCCCTGGATTCTCGCCTCATAGGCGCCGCGGTACGCTGTGAACAGGTGGAACAACGTAAGCGAGATAGCGAGGAACGACACTACCCATACCCATTTCCCAAGCTGCTTGCGGTAGGTGCTTTCCCGGTCATACTTCTCCAGTATCTCATCGGCGGACACTGCATCGGATTTCACGGAGTGGGTGGGCGGCACATCCCCGGCAACCGACTGCCGCCTGGCTTGTTCGCGCTCGTTCAAGGGTCTCACCGCCTTCGCTAAGATTTAGTAAGGAGACAAGCTTTCCTATGGGTAAAAAAGGGCCGGGACACCAAGTGTCGAGGCCCTCGTTATATCCAGTTCGCCTTATCCGCCTAATCCATCAATCCGATTTCCTGATAATACTTCTGCGCGCCGGGATGAATCGGCAAGCCATTCGATCCGTTCAGCGCATTCTCTTGTGTCGTATGACTGGACTGCGGATGTGTATTATCCCCGTTATGCTCAATCATCACCCTTGCCAGTTCGTACGCCAAATCCTCATCCACTGTATCCGTATTGGCCACGAGTATCGCAAAGGCTGAAATCGTATGCGCATCGGCTTCCAGCCACTCATAGGAGCCAGCCGAAATGGCAAACCCGGAGTAACCGCTGTTGGCTTCTATATGTGCCAGCGCATCGCCCGTTACTTCCAGAAACTTCACATCCCGTGTTGCCGCCTGCAGCTCATCGATACCGGCGTCCGGCAACCCCAACAGGCCGAACGAAGCGTCGATCGTACCGTCCTGCAGCTTCGCTTTCGCATCGCCAAACCCTTCCTGATAGGCTACATAGTCTCCATCCTGCAGGCCGTATGCCTCCAGAATTAGCTTTGCGGCTGCTTGTGTGCCGCTGCCCGGCGGCCCGATGGCCACGCGCTTGCCTGCCAAATCGGCGATCGTCTCGACCCCTGTCGACTCCCTCGATACGATCTGCATGACTTCCGGATAAATATGACCGATGAACGCGAAATTCTCTACGGGATTTCCTTCGAATTCTCCTTTGCCTTCATAAGCATCGATAGCCGGCAAATTGACAGACATGCCGAGATCAAATTCCCCGCGGCTGATTTTCGCCAGGTTCTCAACAGAAGCACCCGACTCCGTTGAGGTTACGTTAATATGTTCGATCTGATTATTCCACACATTCGCCATCTCTGCACCCAACGGGAAATAGGTTCCCCCTTGGCTGCCCGTTCCCATAAGCAGATCCGTTGTGCCTGCCCCTGAACCGCAAGCCGCCAGCACAGCCACGCTTAAGACAAGGATAAATCCAGATACAATACGACGCTTCACTTGCAACATCCTCCTTATTCAGCATATTGAGGTTCCCAGCTTTCATCATTACAGGCATAGAATGATAGATAGTTAAATAGATTATCGCCCAAGGGAATTTATGTAAGCATTATACCATAAAGTCTGAATTATTTGAATCCTTTATGAATCGCTTGTACATTCTGCGACGTGTCAACGGGCGCCGCTTTTTACTCATATGTATGGCTCTGTGCAGTGAATATGCGAAAAAAAAAAACTGCTTCCCCTGTGAAATCAACATCCTGATGTTGAAACGGCGCCAAGTTTGCCTTCTATTATTTTTGCTTATAAATCGACTGTGCGATGCTCCATTCCACCTATCCCGCATACGTACCGTACCAGCAAAAAGGCTGTCCTGCCATGTCATCACTTGACCGGCGGGACAGCCTTGTTCATGCTCCTGCGAATTTATAGTTTGAACTTGCTGACCATCTGGTTCAATTCCTCTGCAAGCACAGCCAAATGCTCTGCATTGCTTGTAATTTCCTCCATCGAACTGTTCTGCTGCTGGGCCGAGGCAGAGGTCTGTTCGACGCCGGCCGCGCCCTCCTCCGATACGGAGGCAATTTCCTGGCTCGTCGTTCCGATTTTCTCGCCATGCCTGCTGATCGCTTTGAGTCCCATCGACACGCTGCCTATGCGCTCGACCATCTGATTGACGGCTTCCGTAATGCTGTCGAACGTTTCCTTGGTCGCGTTCATGGATTGCGTGCCTTCCTCTACCTCCTGGTATCCGCCCTGCAGCGACTCAACCATCACTTGAGTGTCCTTCTGAATGCCCGCGATAATGCCGGTCACTTCGTTAACAGAACGCTCAACCTGCTCGGACAGCTTCTTCACCTCAGACGCGACTACCGCGAAACCTCTGCCGTGTTCGCCTGCGCGGGCCGCCTCGATCGAAGCGTTGAGCGCTAGCAGGTTTGTCTGCGAAGCAATTTCCTGAATTACCTGCACCAGATTGGAAATATTGCCCGCGCTTTGTTCCAGATTCCGCATCTTGCCGAGCGCATCCTGGACAATGCCATTGATCGCCGTCATCTGCTTGGCCGTCTGTTCCATCTGAACCGTGCCATTCGTCGACTGGGCCAGAACGTTCGCCGATGCGTCATTCAGCGCGTCGCCATCCTGATTGGCCACAGCTACCTGCTCGTTCAATGTTTCAACCAGCTCGGCAATTTCGGTAGCGGAACGAGCCTGTATTTCAGTCCCGGAAGCGAGTTCCTGCATCGTAGTTGCGATTTGCTCGCTGCCTGCCTTGACCTCTCTCGCCATTTGCGTCAATTCCTCGCTCTGGCTGGAAACTGTCTGAGAGATGGATGAGATGCCCCTGACCATCTCGCGCAGGCTGCTGCTCATATAATTAATCGTCTTCGCCAATTGCCCGATCTCGTCCCGGCTTTCATAGCTGATATTCTTCACAGCAAGATTGCCGTTCGCGATTTCGCCGCCAATCTCTATGACTTCCTTAATATTGCGACTGATCAAGCGACTTACAAAATATGTAATGAACAAACTTAGAATCAAGGAAACGATAACGGCACCGATCAGCATATAGAGTGAAAACGCTGCCTGGGCATTGGCGTCCTCTACCGCCGCAATCTGCTCCGCCGAGACAATTTCGATAAGCTCTCCCAAAATGCTGACCGTTTCTGCGCGAAGCGACGCGGTCTCTCCCCGCAGCAGCTCTACTTCTATCATATTGCCGGCATTCAGTGCAGGCACCAGCTTCTCCAGAAACAGCTCGTTATACTTGCTGTCGCTTTCGATAACGCGTTCGAAAATTTCCAGAAACTCCGCCGATTCATCCAGACCAGCCCGAATCTCTTGCTCCAGCTGATTGAATCTCGCACTGCGCTCCTGAAACTCGGAAATCGGAACCGCGCTCCAAGTTTGAATGAAATCGGCAATCCGAATATCCTTGGCCCGGAACAGCGAACCCATTTCGCTCATCTTCAACGCTCGTTCTCCTGTTCTTTCCACCTCATTGATTTCTCTGCCGACATTGTTCAGCAGTATAGCAACCATCACAGTTGAGGCCACGAACAAGACGATCGTGATAGCGAGAGGAATGCCATACTTCTGGCTCAACGACATGTTTTTGAATCTGAACTTGCTTAACCATCCACCCATCCTTTTCATCTCTCCAGTCTTCTCCAAAGTTGTCCAATAGCGCAAAAAAACCGCCCGAATGCGGGCAGTCCTCTTGATCGTGCAGCTGGCTGGCTTTCCTTTAAGGAAGAAGCCCCTATAGCTTTGCGTCCTATTCTTTCGAATAGTTTGCCCTTGTCGCTATCGCTACTAGCATTATAGCAACTCTCATGACGATATTCTACAGGAAGCGACAATTATTACTAACTTCTTCCCCTGTAGAATTGTACAATCCTCCTCTTAATCAGGAATTGCTGCTAATATGCCATTCGGCGGCTCCCGATTGTTGCTAGAACGATAGGCAATATTTGTCTGGCCATGCTACTATACGAGTGAGGGGAATTCAATGAATGAAGGAGGGAATTGATATGAGCAAGAAATTTCGCGTAAGCGCTGTCATGATGCTGATTGTCGTTGCCCTATCGTTATCGCTTGGCGGCTCTGCCGCCCCTGCAACGTACGTGCATGGGATTTTCTCCGAGCGGGCCCTGTATGTGGTCGATGGTTTGACCGGAGATCAGTATCCGGTCAGAGGCAACGCTATTGCCAGTTGGACCGAGCATCCGCTTCAGTCTGGCAATCAAGCATTTTTCAATGCCATAGTCCACAACGCTGCCGGCGACCGTTACGAATTTAGGCTCGTGTCGCTGGGGAACACAACAAACGACTCGATCTACGGGAAATTTGATATTTACAAGAACTACAATCTCGTAGCGCAGGTGACAGGAACCGCCTACGGACTTTCCCTGCCGGTCGGCAACTACTACAAGTTCTATGACTCGCAGCAAAATTGGCATGTTTCCGGCTACATCACAGATCGCCTAGACTATTAATCGTACCGCGGCAGGGCTTCCCCTCAGCCCTGCCGTTCAGCCAACTGCGCGGCAGCGAAATCACAAAAAAAAAGCCATCCTCAAGCTACAATAACTTAAGGACAGCTTTCGTTGACGCCATCTAGCCTTTCACCGAGCCGGCCGCAATGCCTTCTACGATTCGATCACTCATAATGAGAAAGGCGAGCAGAATGGGCAGGATGCTGATCATCAGGGTTGCGCCGATCGCCCCCCAGTCTGTCGAATATTGTCCGACAAAGTTCTGCACCCCTACCGTCAATGTCTTCAGCGTATCCGAGCTGATAAACGTATTGACGAACACAAACTCATTCCAATTGTAAATCATGTTGATAATGGCCGCCGTAACCATCACCGAGGAGGTCATAGGCAATATAATGCGAATGAACATGCGATTGACCGAACAGCCGTCTACAATTGCGGCTTCCTCGATTTCCCGCGGCAAGGCGTAATAAAAGCCTAGCAATATCATAATCGTAATTGGCAGGTTGAACGCTGTGTAGGAAAGTATGATGCTCCATAGATTATCGATCAGCCCAAGAGCCTGAAACAAGATGAACAGCGGGATTAGGGTGGAATGCAGCGGAATCATCAGCCCTACCATGAACAAGCCAAGAACAAGCGGCTGCAGCTTCCAGCGCATGCGCGTGAGCGCAAAGGTCGCGAAGCTCGCCAGCAAAATGGTGAGGACGACAGACACGAGCGTTACGACGATGCTGTTCACAAAATACACATCGATATTCCCCGAAGTCCATACCTTCACATAGTTATTCCAGCGGATTTCCTCTGGCAGCGCCAGTGGCGGCAAATTGAAAATTTCCTGATTGTTCTTTAAGGAAAATAAGAGCAGCCATACGAGCGGGAACAGCTGCATAACGGCTGCAATTGTCAGCAAGAAATACAGGATCAGCTTCCCCGCGATGCCCTTCTTCGAGCCGCCGCCCGTCTGGCTGACGGGCTTTTGTGTTTGTCCGCGTTTGAGCGCCAGTCCATTCGTGCTTTTCACTTGATTTCACTCCTGATCATGAATACTGGATTTTCTCCTTTGAGGCGGTCAGCTTGCGAATGAGCCAGGTAGCTGCCAGACAGATGAGCAGCAAGAAAAATCCGACTGCGCTGCCGTAGCCGAAGTCAAAGGTGCGAAATGCTTTGTGATACATGTAGGAAGCCATGACTTCACTCGCCTGGTTCGGTCCGCCATCGGTCATAATATAGATCAAATCGAAATACTTCAACGAACCGACAACCGCCAATACCACCGTAACTTTGATCACTTCCGAAATTAACGGAATCTTGATGCGGAAAGCGATTTGCCAGGCATTCGCCCCATCGATTCTGGCCGCTTCCACGATGGACTGCGGAATATTCTTCAAGGCCGCATAATAGATCAAGATGTAAAATCCAGCGTATTGCCACAGGATAGGAATAAACAGTGCGCCAAGCACAAGATTGGGATCAGCCAGCCATGCCGGTGTCTTCGCTACACCCAGCGATTCCAGGAACGTGTTCAAGATACCGGATGTCGGATGATACACCTTCAACCACAGCTGTGCAATCGCCACAGAGGAGAGCAGCATGGGAATCAGGTAAATCTTGCGAAAGATATTGACTCCGCGAATGTTGCCGCTCAGCAAAACTGCCACCAATAAATAAGGCAGCAGACTGGCGGTCGACAAGATGGCAAAGTACATAGAATGCTTCGCGCTGTTCCAGAAGGATGAATCGCTCATCAGCTTCTGGTAATTGTCCAACCCGATAAACTTCATATCGCTGATGCCGTTCCATTCCATCAAACCGTAAATGCCGGTATAGACAATGGGCACGTATACAATCCCTAGAAGCAGGCATAAGGCCGGAAGGACATAAAGGGTGAGGACGAGCTTATTGGACATGACTTTATTCATACGGTGGGGTTCCTCCTTCCTTATAAGCGCAGGAAGGGCAGGACCTTTCGGCTGGCGACCCTGCCCTTTTCTTCCCTATGCTTATTTGCCTTCCTGCAGGACGTCCTCTTGCTGTTGAGCGAACTCTTCCGGCGTAACTGCCTTGCCGAGCAGCGCCTGAACCAGGTTGTAGTGCGCTTCCGCAGCTACCGGCTTCATCTGTACGTCCAGATAAAGCGTGACTTTATTGGCTACATTCAGCTCATTCAACAAGTCGATATACATTTGCGGCAGATCAATCGTCTCCGTGTCCACCTTCGTCGCCGGGATTACCCCTGCCTCGGTAACCGAAAGCTCTCCCCAACGCTTCACAAAGTGGCTGGCGAATTGCTTGGCCTCAGCCGGGTGGTCAGAATTTTCAGACACGAACAATCCTACGCCGGGACCGCCTACCCAGTCATCCACGCCGCCTTTTCCGCCTTCCAAGACCGGGAATTTGAAGAATCCTACGCTGTCTCTGAATTCTTGCGGAATTTCTTCGTTCGTCGTGTAATTCGGCACTTCCCAAGTACCCATCAAGAACATGGCTACATTGCCGTTCAGGAATTCTGTTTTGGACTCATCATTGGACAGTCCGTTGAAGCCCTTGATGAAGGCGTTCATATCTACCAATTCCTGAAGCTCGCGTCCGGCTTCGATCAAGTCAGGATGCGTGAACGTGTTCGAAGCGACTGCTTCATCAAGCAGCTCTGGCCCACCGAGTCTTTCCGCCAAATACATGTACCAGAACGATGCCGTCCATGCGTCCTTTGCACCAAGCGTAAATGGCGTCACATTGTTGTCATTCAAGGTTTGAATAATGTTTTTCAGATCCTCGTAAGTTTCCGGAACTTCCAGATTATATTGCTCGAAGATCGCCTTGTTGTAATAGAATGGCACAATGTTCAGCTCAACCGGCAAAGCGTACGTATTGCCATCGAACGAATATGCTTCTGTCGTGCCGCCAACGAACTGATCCTTCAGGTCGCCCTCAAGCAGTTCGTTCAGGTTCGCGAATTCATTTCCGTTCACGTACGGCTCCATAAAGCCCGCTGCCCAAGTGAAGCCGATATCCGGCAGGCTGTTCGATGCGGACAATACTTTGAGCTTGTTTTTGTACTGTTCATTGTCCAATACTTCAATTGTAATTTTGACATTGCCATTGGCTTGCTCAAACTCATCTACGATTTGGTTGACCAGATTATACTGGGCCAAGCTGCTTCCTTCCGGCCACAAATGCATCAGATGCAGTTCGACCTGTTCGCCGGACTGCTCTCCTCCCCCATTTTGCGGTGTCGCATTTCCGCCTGTTCCCGTGTTGGCGCTGCCGCCGCAAGCGGCCAAAATCCAGGCGAGGGATGCGAGCAGCATTAACACTGCCATTGACTTTCGGTTCATAGTGTACTTCCCCCTATGTTTGTCAGATTGAAGGCTGCCGCATGCACCGTTGCCCAATCGGACTCGAATGAATGCGCTTTCCTTCCACTATATTGTAGCGCTCGCAGCCGGTGGAAAATAAGCCCTCTCCGATTAGGTATCCTTCCACTATTTTTAGGTGCTGCTCAATCGGAACGGTCGGACATCCGCTTGCGGTACTGCCCCGGACTTTGCTTTTCATATTCCTTGAACAACTTATTGAAATACTTTGCTGTCTTGTACCCGACCCGCTCCGCAATTTCCACGATCGGCAGCTTCGTCTGCACAAGCAGCTCCTTCGCCCGCTGCAGCCTTCTGCGCGTGACATAATCGCTGAAGGTCAGCTGCATTTCTTCTTTGAACAGGACACTGAAGTAGCTCGGGTTCAAGTGCACATGTGTCGCCACTTCCTTAAGACCGAAAGCTTGATTCAAGTGCTGGTCGATATACCGGAGGGCTTCGGCAACGGAATCGCTTATTCGCCCTTGCTGCGCGTGCGCTTCATGCAGCACTGGATCGAGCAGCCGCTCCATCACGCCTACGCGGCTCCGCTGAGCCTGAATGGAAAGCGCATGCTCGACCGCCTCGATCAGCTTATCGTTGCTGACCGGCTTCAGCAAGTAGCGCACTACCCCCAGTCGAATCGCTTGCTGCGCATAAGCAAATTCTGCATAGCCGGATATCAGAATGACAGGGGGCATATAGGCTTGCAGCTTGTCTGCCATCGCCTGTACAAATTCCAGTCCGTTCATCTCCGGCATGCGAATATCCGTGACCACCAACTCCAATTCCAGCTCCTCCATCATCTGCAGAGCATCACGGGCATTGTCGGCAACATAAATCGGATACCGGCCCGCGCTCCAAACCTCCAGCGCCTTCCGCATGCCTTCCCGTGTCATCGGTTCATCCTCTACAAGCAGCACTGCTCTCTGTCTCATCGCGGCCTCCTATTTGCAAGGAATTCTGATCTGCACACTTGTTCCCTCTCCCTTGCTGCTGCTAATCCTTACACCGCCGGCATAATTGCTGCTGCCGGCATACAATTGAATGCGTCTCTCCACGTTGGCCAGTCCCATGCCTGTGCCTCTGGCAGAGGTATGACGCCCTTCGCGTATCGCTGCCGTTACGGCCTCCAGCGTCTGCTCATCCATACCGGCGCCATTGTCTGTGACTTCAATCAGCAGCTCTTGTTCCCGTTCGCGAAAATCCGCCGCCACCCGAATGCTGCCAGGTCCAAGCTTATCTTCAATGCCGTACACGATCGCATTCTCCACAATCGGTTGGATCAGCAGCTTCGGCATCATCCGGTGCGCATGCTCCTCCGGATAGGCAATCTGCCAATTGAGGCGATCGCCCAGCCGCAGCTTCATGATCTGCAGGTATCTTTCGATATGTGCAAGCTCTTCCTCCAGCGTCACCCACTCTTCCCGGTTATGCGAAGTGATCGTATACCGGTAATATTCGGAAATTGTGATGACGAACTCGGCCAGCCTTAGTTCACCCCGCTCCTGCAGAGATCGGTACAGCGCCTCCATCGTATTGAAGAGAAAATGCGGATTCACTTGTGCCTGAAGCGCTTTCAGCTCCATCCGGCTTTGAATGATTTCCTTCTCATAGACGAGCCGAATCAAATCGTTCATATCGCGGACCATCTCATTGTAGGAACGATTCAGTTCTTGCATTTCTATCGTTGAAGTGGTCTCTTCCACCGGCTTGAGTGCGCCTAGCCGCGCGCTTCGCATCGTCCGCTTCAACTGCAGAATCGGTTTGGTTATAGCCGTGGAGAGGAAGAACGAAAGCAGCGCATACAAGAGAAGACCGATGCCGGCCGCGATCAGGATCGCAGTGCGCAGCACAGATATGCCGCTCATAATCTCGCTGATCGGTGTCAAGATCAACAGGGTCCAGCCTGTAGCCTCCGAGGGCTGCCGAACAACCATATGGGTGACACCGTCAATTTCTACCGCATTTCCGGACGAATGAAGGATGCTGCGAACAGCCGACTGATCCAGTTCCGTATCGTTGACCGCTATCGCAACCCCCTCATCATCGACCAGCAGCATCCGTGAAGGGGTCTCGGTGCTGGAGGGGGAATGCTGCAGGTCGAAAAGCTCCCGCTGCAAATGCACGAGCAAAAAGCCGCCTGGCGCAAATTCCTGATCCATGAGCTTAACGAGGCGGATAGCCATAATCGAATCGGGATATTTCGGATCGAATCGGAACCAGATCAGGCTGCCCCTGCCCCTGATCGTCTGCTGAATCCACGCATCTTGAACTTTGTCCTGGATGTGATTGCCGTCAAGCGGATACAAGCGTCTTCCCTCGAAGCTGTACAGCTCGACCGCCTGCACGCCGCGTCCAAAGATCTGAACCGTATTGATAACAGGCGCAAGCCGCTGCCGATCCGAGAAGGACGCCATATTCCCGTTCGTCTCCTCCATTAGCAGCTGCTGAACATAGGCATTTGTCGCCACTTGCGTGGTAAGCGTATCGACCTGCTGCAGAATGCCCTCCAAGCGACCGTTGGCCTGAATGGCCGTCTGTTGAATATTTTTCTCGGCATTGTTTCTAAGCAGGGTGGATACCGAATGAAAGGTTGCCAGCGCAACTCCGCCCAGTACCACAATCATGACCAGCAGAAAGCCGAACAGCATCTGATTGCGCAGCGTATTATGTTTGGAAACGGGCATAGGGCATTCCTTCTCTTCATCTAGTAGATTAGTTTAATTTTTCATAATAGAGTTTATAGAATAATAGTAATTTTCTGAAGTCTAATTGGCAAGATGCATCCCTCAACTTGTCGTCGATGATTATTCAATAAAAAAGGCCACCCCTTTATCAGATGACCTTCCTGTACGCATATGAAATTGTCCTTACCAACGAGAATTCCCTGTAAATTCGATGAGCTTATTAAACGTTCCTCATCCACATTTCACTCCGATGCACACAATCGGCGTAGGTTTTGAGCAGGCCTGCGTAGTCCTGGGCCTGGCTTTCCAGGTCTGCATGCCGGGAGACATAGTCTCTGGGAGAACCGCCCGCACAAAGGGACAACAGCTTGGGCAAGTGCAGGCGCACGACCTCGCCGTTTGAAACATAATAGTCCTCTGGCAGCTGGCCTTCCTCGAGCTTGACAATCAGCACGAACACGCGCCGCTCCCGCATCTCGCATTCGATCTCGATCGCAACCGTATCCCCGATGTAAGTCATGGTCTCCACTCCTGCATAACGAGCAATACTGGGCCCTTCCATGCCCCACTCGTTGACCAGAAACAGAAAATGGTCTCTCCACTCCTTAAACATGTGTACACCCATCACCTCACCAGCAATCCATGCC
The DNA here is from genome assembly GCF_018403685.1 of Xylanibacillus composti. Lineage (NCBI taxonomy): Bacteria > Bacillati > Bacillota > Bacilli > Caryophanales > Paenibacillaceae > Xylanibacillus > Xylanibacillus composti. The sequence continues at coordinate 10,074 of NZ_BOVK01000003.1, read as the reverse complement.
AAGCACGCCACCGCTTCTCTTCCCCATTCTTATAAATACTTTACTATACTTCTCGTAGCCCTCCAACTGCTTGCGTTCTATATTGTAAAAAGGGCTTGGATCCGCCCCGGCTTCTCTTCTTGCAAAATCCGGACCAATGTCAATGAATTCCCTGCCCTGCCGCTTCATCTTCAAAATCCACTGACGGTTTCTGCGCAGCGCAGTATCCAGGTCGAACGGCTCCAGCTTCCTCGGCCGATACGTATAGCCCCCCACTTTGTTCGCATAATGCTTGACGCGCCTCATATTTTCACCGATAACGACCGGCATCTTCACCATAACAGGAGTATTCGCCGCACCGCCATCACTATGTTTATTCGCAGCTTCAGGGAAATAGTCCATCGTGGTGACTAAGAATTGTACCGACTGCAAACGGTCTGTGTACATACCTCGTCTCCCCTTTCAAGAGCAGTCCCTATATGCGTGAAAGGCCTTACACTTTTCCTTAGTACATGATATTCATGCTTTTTCAAAATATTGTTCATTTTTTTCTGACATTTCCACACAAAATAAGCCTCGTGCGCGTGCACGAGACTGTTTCATCCCTTTCTGGAGAACTGTCGTTCTTTACAGCCTTATTCGGATAACATTAAGCTACAACTTGGGTGGTCGGCGCAATCTGGATGCCTGCTCATATGCATAACCCAGTTGAATGAGCTTCGCCTCGCTAAATGCGCCTGCAGTCAGCGTGATGCCGAACGGCCTGCCACCCGCGCGAAAGCCCGCAGGCAGTGCAATCGTCGGATATCCAGCTTTGGCGCTGATCGTACATCCTTTGTATGCCGGGAACAATATCGCATCCAGTCGATACGTCTTGAGCGCATAATCGACCCCCTCGTCCTGTGCATAGTAGAGGTCTTCCATCCTTGCACGTAGATATGTTGGATCGGTCAGCGTATTCGCATAGCGCTGCTTCTCCTCCAGCTGATCCTGGCCGTATTTGAGCGCTGTTTCCGCATGCTGTTGATTGTAGGCAATCAGGTCCGCAATCGAGTGAACCGGATAATGAGCAGGCAGTCGCGCCAAATAGTTATCGAGACTATGCTTGATTTCGTGCGGCATTACCGCCCAATTCCAATCACGTTCACAAGCAGGAATCTCGATATTGTCCACAATCTCTGCGCCTGCACCGCGCATCGTGTGAATCGCTTGATCGTAGAGAGCGGCATCGTACTCAACGGATTGCTCCTCGTCCTCTATTCGCCATACGCCGATTCGCGCCCCTTTCAAACCGTCAGGATCGAGACCCTTCGTATAATCTTGCTTCGCCATGCCTTCGCTTTTATAGGTCGCCGCATCTTGTGGATCAATTCCTGTCATAGCTCCAAGCAAGATAGCAGCGTCCTTCACCGTTCTCGCAAGCGGCCCGGCTGTATCTTGGGTATACGTCAACGGAATGATCCCATTACGGCTAATCAGTCCTGTTGTAGGCTTAATACCAACAACGGCATTATTCACGGCTGGACTAAGAATGGAGCCAATCGTTTCGGTCCCTACGGCTACCATCGTCAAATTGGCAGCAACCGCCACTGCCGATCCCGAGCTCGAACCTCCGACAAACCAATCGCGTCCGGGCCCGTATGGATGATCGGTCTGCCCGCCCCTGGCGCTATACCCCGCCCACATGCTTGATGACATACCGTTAGCGAGCTCCGTCATATTGGTTTTACCCAATATAACAGCCCCGGCTTCCCGCAGCTTGCTCACGAGGAAAGCATCCTGATCGGCCAGATGCTGGGCCAACGCCAAAGTGCCGGCACTCGTATGCATATGGTCTCGCGTCTCTATATTGTCCTTCAACACAACGGGAACGCCATGGAGCGGTCCTCTTGCTCCCCTTTTCGCACGTTCATGATCCAGCCCTTCCGCAATAAAGATCGCATCCGGATTTACTTCCAACATCGACTTCAGACATGGACCGGCCTGGTCATATGCGGCAATCCGCGATAGATAATACATCGTCAATTGCTTGGCCGTCATGTCACCTGCATCCATCGCAGCTTGGATTTCCTGAATGGTCAGTTCTTCTTTGAATAAGGATTGGAACGGTATGCTCAACATCATCACCTCATCGCAATACTTCGCCGCACCTCCATACATTCCTCTATTTACCTTAGATTCAACTCACTCCCTGTTCCATTCACGAAACCTACCGCTCTGCCTCCCCCTATGCTATGATAGCCGTATAACAAGGGCTTGCCCCGCACATCAAGGAGGACAATATGACAGCCTATTCCATCGGATCGTGGTCTTTTCATGCACTATTTGAAGCAGGGAAGATGAACGTGTTCGGCTATCTCGAGAGCATCAAATACCGCTACCGCCTGCAGCATGCGGATATCTGGAACGGTATGTTGGCTTCTACCGAACCGGCATACATTGCCAGCATTCATGAAACATTGAAGGAAGAAGAGTTGGTTGTAGCCAACCTTGCCGTAGACGGAGCCGATATCTGGCACGATGACCCTGGGGTTCGCGAGCACAATGCGCAAAAAGCCCGCGCCTATCTGGAAATCGCTCGCAAGTGGGGCGTCCAAGCGCTTCGAATTGACCTTGGCATCCACGACAAAACGATGACTGAGGAACAATTTGAATGTTGCGTCAAGCGCTACCAGGAATATGCGCAGTTCGCTGCCGATCACGGGTTTCGGGTAGGTCCGCAGACACATCAGCTGGCCGCGCAAGTTCCGTCGAATCTGAAGCGTCTGGCCGAAGCTGTATCCTCCCCCGCATTCGGCATTGTGCTGAATGTGAACCGCTGGGAAGCAGAGCATGACAAGGGGGATGAGATCGCAGCCCCGATCACAATGCATGCCCAGCTGGACCGCGCATTCGTGGATTTCACAGGACCTGAGCTCGTTCAGAAGATCGAGCTGCTTCAACAAGCCGGCTATCAGGGATGCTGGTCCCTCGAGTTTCGCGGCGGCAAGGACGAATATATCGAAACCGCGCACGACCTGCTTACGATTCAGCGTGCGGTTCGTACGGCGGCGAACTAGTCTTCACAAAAAGCGGCAGTTCATTGCAACTGCCGCTTTTCTAATAGGTTCACCCGCATCTAGCTGCTTCCGCTGCTGTATCTGGATAATACGTATACGACTTCGATAATGGAGCAACTTCAATAATTGCCATGCTTCCCCTCCCTGCCCAACATTGAGTTGTTGGAACAATCAGATAGTCCAGTTGTGCGCATGATGATCCCCGTTCCAGCTGCCGACATCCACCCTATTCATTTTCTACTGGCAATGCTATCATACAGAACCTTTTGTTTCCTAGTTCAGCTGCAAGGAATGCATTCATCCTGATGACCGATTCGTTCCATGCCAGCGGCCCTCTCATTGCACCGGGTGACAGAGACTGTCGGAATGAGGAGAGACAGGTCATATCCTGTATAATCCCGCCATCCAAGTCACTGGCATGGGAAAGGAATAGTCCTTGCGCATGTAAGACAGGATGAGCCTTATGTTGCAGGCGTCTAGAAAATGCTGTCGAACGAATGAGTCGAAGGGATTATTTTACATTTGGAACTTCTCTAGCTCCGTCCGATTGTGTTACATTAATGATAGGGTGTGACGGGCGACACACTGGTTTTTCATCGCAATGAAGCGATTAGCCTCCTCGACTTTTACTTCCGATTGCCATTGTCCTCCATGGTTCCGCCCTTTTCCTGCAGCCATCAATTCCTGAAACAGCTCATTGGCCTGCTTCTCTGGCCCTTTAACCATTGCGGGCAATAGCTGCCCATCAGGATTGATGATAGAAGTCAGCCAAGATCTCGCTTATCGTTCATCAGAAAGGAGTGGTCACGTTCCAAAAACCATTATGAAAGCGCTCACTTCGGCATATATCCGAGATGCTGCGCTGCCAGACAAGCTTACCTACCCCAAAAAACAAAGGAGGAAAATGAAATGACAGCTTTATTCGCTAAGGAAAGGAAATTGTCCAAAACGAACATGTTGGTAGCGGCAGCCGGGATTGCCTTGCTGCTGTTTGCATGCTCCCTTCTGTTCGCAAACTCTGCAGACGCTCACGGATATGTTCAAAACAGCCGTGCCCATTTGTGTCAGCTAGGGATTAACACCAACTGTGGTCAAGTACAGTACGAGCCATTTAGCGTAGAGGGACGCGGGGACTTCCCGGAAATCGGCGTGCCTGACGGTCGAATTGCAAGTGCGAACGGCGGAACAGGTGCCGCTCCTTTCTACGAGCTGGACGTGCAGACGGCAACACGCTGGTCCAAGATTAATCTGCAGGGCGGTCCGCATACGTTCCGTTGGGTCATTCAAGCCAACCACGCCACGAACAACTGGAAGTACTACATTACCAAAAAAGGCTGGAATCCCAATGAGCCGCTGGCGCGCGCCAATCTTGAACTGTTCTGCGAGTACAGAGACCATGGCGCCAACCCGCCGCTTGATTACTCCAGCGACTGTTTTATCCCGAACGACCGGGAAGGCTATCATGTCATTGTAGCGGTGTGGGATATCTTCGATACGCAAAACGCGTTCTACCAAGCGATTGATGTGAACCTGTCCATTAACCCGTCCGCGCCAACAACTCCGCCTCCGGGACATCCGGGCGACCCGAATCGCTTCGGTGAAATCGAGGAGTGGGTATCCATCAGACCTTACCAAGCTGGTGAAATTGTCCGCTATAACGGCGCAGTTTGGGAAGCCGTCTATTACTCCAGAGGAGTAGTGCCGGGCACCAACAATGCTTGGAGACTGGTTGACGGTTCTCCGAACAACCCGAATCCGGGTCCTAACCCTGGACAGTATCCAGCCTGGAACCCGAACACGGTGTATACCAATGAAATTGTGTCGCACAACGGGCAATTGTGGCAAGCCCAGTGGTGGACGCAAGGGCAAGAACCAGGCACAACAGGCCAGTGGGGACCGTGGAGACTGGTTACCAATTAGCCATCATAATGGAGGAGGGACGCCTGTCCCTCCTCTCCTTTTTATTCGGGGTGTTTAATAGACCGTGTGGGGAAATCTGGTGGATATATAATCTATGGGCGATTGCTTGCATGGCCAGGCAGGGTCAACGTGAAGATCGTACTGCCCGGGCGGCTGCTTGAGAGAACAATTTCCCCTTCTAAGGATCGCGCAATCAAACGACTGAACGGCAGACCCAATCCCAGTCCGCGTACACGCGTCAACTTGTCCTGTCCCCGGTAGAACGGCTCGAACACGTCACTCTGTTCCGCCTCGGGTATTCCTCTCCCCGTGTCCTCAACCTGTATCAGATAGGCCCCGGATGTTGCGGCAAGCCGGATGCAGATTGTGCCGCCCGGATTCAATGCGGCCTGCGCGTTGTTCAGCAGATTGACCATGATCTGCTCCACACGAGCCGGATCCGTAACAGCTCTCCAGTCCGAAACCGCACGCGCTGTATGGACAGTGATTGCCGCCGCTGAATCTTCCTGGGCAATTCTCCACTTCTCAACCACTTCCATTAACAGCTTTTGCAGATCAACCGGCTCCTTGGCTACGGTGACGGCTCCCGCCGCAAAGCTGTTGAAATCCAGCAGGTCTTCGACCATTTTTTGCAGGCGATTGCTCTCCTTCAAGCACCTGTCCAGGAATACGGCGGCCTCTTCCCCTTCGACAATGCCATCTTTCACTGCCTGTACGAGCCCGCTCACAGACGTGATCGGGGTTTTCAGCTCATGCGTCACTCCTGCAAGCAATTGCGTGCGCAGCGACTCCAGCTTCTGCAGCCGGTCAGCCATTTCCTTGAAGGAGGATACCAATTCGTGCACTTCCTTCTCCCGATAATCCTTGCTTAGCTGTATGCGGTAGTCCCCGGCCACGACTTGCCGCGCAGCGCCTGCCACTTCGCGAATCGGCTTGACCAGCCGGCGCGTCAGCATATAGATGATGCCCCAGCCGCTGAGCGCGAGCGTCAGGAGCAGGGTCAGCCGCGGAAGCTGAAATTGCAGCACGCCTTTCACCGTTTCAACCTGTGGCATCATGTACAGCGCATATCCAGCCTCCTCTCCATCGACAAGAATCGGATGCGAGGCCACCAGGAAGGATGGACGATCCTGAAGCGCTTCAAGCCGGATGATTGTCGTCTTGGCTGTCAGGAGTTCGTGCATGCGTGGTGCAAGCTGAGCCGCTTCTTTCGGCGGGGACGAGGGAAATTGCTGAACGGGCCTGCCGTTCCTGCCCACTATGAACATGACAGGTCTGTCGCCCAACCCGAATTGATAGGCGAGATCATCCAGAAAGCGCATCAGGTCCAATTCGTCGGGCAAGCGGCCGCCATGCTCGGCAGCCGTCTGGCTGATCGCGCGAACCATCTTCTCCATTCCGGCGTGTTGGCGGATTTGCCCTTCCTTATGTACAGAATACAACAATACTGTGCTGATTATGGTCATGCTGAGGAGCAGAATGGCAATATAGCGGACGGTCCAATAATAGAGCAAGGACTTACGACTTCGTCCGGACATGGAACTTATACCCCCATCCGCGCAGTGTGACCAGTTCTCCTTCGTGCTTGGGCCAAGCAGCCAGCGATTGGCGAATCCGCTTGACGGCCAGGTCAACGGCGCGGTCGCTGCCGCCGTAATCCGCTCCCCATACGCAGCGAATCAGCTGCTCCCGTTCGAAGGACTGATTCGGATGGATTGCCAGGAACAGCAGCAGCGACAAGTCTCGCGGTGTCAGCCTGACAGGCTGTCCGTTCAAATACACCTCGCGCGACGCATAGTTGATCCTGAGACTGCCGAATATCGCCATATCCTCTGTCACCACCTGCAGCTGCCTGCGCAGCACGGCCTGAACTCGGGCAACCACCTCTTCCCCTATAAACGGCTTGACCAAATAATCGTCCGCTCCGCCTCTAAGTCCCTCCAGGCGGTACGGGATGTCCCCGAGCGCCGTCAGCATGATGACCGGACAAGCGCTGCGTTCGCGGATCTGCTTCAGAATGGACCAGCCGTCCCTTCCCGGCAGCATGACGTCAAGCAGCACTAGCGATGGATTCCTCTGTACGAATTTCTCCATCGCTTGCTCCCCATCGAATGCCTGCTCCACTTCGTAGCCGGCTTTCGCCAAATATGCCTTCAGCACCATCGAGATGCCTGTATCATCTTCCACAACCAGAATCTTCTTCAAGGCCCATACCCCCGTTCGCTTGATTCCATCAAGCCGAAGCAAATGAGAATGCTGTAGCCTCATTCGACAATTGGAGCCGAAATTCCTTGCTCATGCACCATCAACGTGTCCACTTTCTTCCGAATCAACGCTACTGCCGGACGCGCAGCCTTCTCGCCCTCCCGAATGTAGACAGGCGACGCCTTGAACGACAGCTGCGATTCCAGCTTGGGCTGGAGGACAACATCGGCCAGCTGGAGCTCTTCCTGCACGATTTTTTCGCTCATAATCTCAATCGTATGCAGAATCGAAGAGATGAAATGCTTGGGCGCTTTTCTTGTATAGACGGGAGAGCTGAGATCTACCGCTATGACGATATCGGCTCCCATGCTCTTGGCAAGCGCGACAGGCACCGGGTGAACCACCGCCCCATCCACCAGCATCCGGTTCTGGTAACTCACCGGCTTCATAATGCCGGGAATCGCCGTCGATGCGCATATCGCATGGGACACTCTTCCTTTGTTCAGAATATAAGCTTCGCCACTGACGGCATCCGAGGCCATTGCCGCGAAGGGAATGGCGAGGTCCTCGAAGTCGACCGGGCCGATATACTTCTCAACAAAACGCGCCATCGGGCTATTGTTGACGATAGCCTTCGGCGGAATGGCGGCTTGCACAAGCTGTCTCCAGCGGACCGTAGGCAGCACCCGCTCAAATGCGGAAATCGGTTGTCCCCCCGCATAGAGCGCGCCGATAAACGCCCCGACACTGGTGCCGGCGATGAGGTCTATCGGAATTTTCTCCTCCTCCAGCACCTTCAGCACGCCGACATGCGCGGCGCCCCTTGCCGAGCCGCTGCCAAGAGCCAGTCCAATCTTCGGCCTGGTTCCGGGCTTGCGCATGCTCCCGAAACGCAAATGCGCGATTCGGATGATGCTGCCTCTGCTGAGCACAAGCGCGTCCTCTACAACTCGCTTCAACTCTTGAATGTTGCCGCCGAGGTAGGGAAATGCGCAAATCATGTTCATCGCCTCTTGGGAGATCGCTTCCGACGGATGGAGCACACCGGCTTCCGACAGAAAAAAAGCCACAAGCTCCGGGATATCCTCAGCACGCTCTCGAAGCGGAAGCAGGTCCAGCCTATGAACCTTGGCAACAGGCGGCATGCTACGTGCCGTTAAGATCAAGCGCATGCCGTGCCGCGACTGGATCAAGCGATGAAGCAGATCAGCCGGCAGCAAATCCGCTTGTTCCAGAATAAGCGTACCGCCTTGGGCCGCCCGCGCCTTCAATAGCCATTCCTCCTGGTTAAAGCTGGCCCCGTCAATACTCAATAGGGGATGCCCTGCACCGCTGGATTGATGGTGAATTTCGCATGCGGCATGGAACTTGCCGACGCCCTTCTCCCCTATGATGCACACGATTTCGTCCCTACGGGCCCAATCCGCTATGCGCTTGCGAAGCTCATGCATAAATGCGCTGCTTCCCACCATCTTGCCGTAACGAGTCTGGCGTTCCAGCTCCAGCTGCCTCGTCACAGCGAAGCTCCGCGTATATTCCTCCGCCACCCGCTCGTTAGACTCCCCGATTCGCGCGACCATCGCTTCGATCATATGCCTCCGGAACGTAGGGCTCTTGTCCATCAGCCGAAGAATGCCTTCGCGAGGCATCGCCAAAGTCCGAACAGGTTCAATCGCTTGAACCGTCGCACTGACCGCCCCCCCCTGTCAAACAGGACATCTCGCCGACGAATTGCCCCGGCCCCAGGATGGCTACGCTCACTTTCGTCTCCTGCTCTAGATAAACCTCCACCGTTCCGGAGAGGAGAATGTGAAAGCTGTCTCCATGCTGGCCTTGCCGTAAAATAACCGCATCAATCGGATACTCCCGTTCGCGCAGATAAATTTGGATATCTAAGAAATCCTCATGCGATAATTCACCGATCATCGGGTAGTCGCGATAATTGTCGAGCACAGTCACTGCCTCCCCTGATCACTTCCCTTCATCTTATTCGACGAATGTGTCAGGAAGATGTCAATCAGATGCCGGGTATTCTCATTGCCGGAAACCATTATGAAGCCTCTGGAAATAGATTAAAAAGGCCCAAACGCATTCAGGGAATCGAACTCTAAATCTGATCAACTTTTCAGCAACCATTTGAAGACCGGAACACGCAAACTCGCGAAGTTTCGATCTTCTTCCATACCTGAAATCGATAGGCTAAGTCGTATTTTCGCTTGTGAGGAGAAGGTGAGGATTCCTCCTAAGCTTCATGATTTGGGATTGCGCAACGGGAACTTTGTAAGGTTGCTCTGAATGGCGCAGCTTCACCAAGTCATAGCAATCATCGTATCCAATGACGTGATTCAGATTGATCAGATTGCCCCGATCGACTTGTACAAATAATTCATCCGATAGGAATAACTCACTCCATTCGCTAAATGTCCGAAGCGGAAAAACCGACTTTTCCGCTGTGTGAAATAATAGCTTGCCACTCCCCGCCGATTGAATATGGATGATATCCTTCAGGTGGACCCATTCGATTTTTCCTTGTCGCTGTACTGGAACTTGCATATTTCCCCCTCGTCTTGCACAACCTTATTTCGATACGCATATGCGTACCACTCATTTCACTATTCTATGGTACGTTTTGGCGTAAAGTCAATATGCAAACGGGGGAGCCAGAATGACCAGAACAGTCGTTGTCAAAATAGCCGAGTTGGCCAAGAAACGCGGAATCTCGATTCGGGAGCTATCCCGCTTGGCAGACGTGCGCCATGCCGCCTTAAGCGAATTGTCCAACGGCAAACGAACCAGCATTCACTTTGCCCATATCGAACGAATCGCCGAGGCACTGGACATCGAGGATATTCGGGAGATTATTGATTTTAAGTAAAGTTTGAGAGTGTTTGGTTTATTAATGAAGATAGTT